>JANYAW010000128.1 GCA_025361105.1 Rhodocyclaceae bacterium
GGAACGTTGTCGGTACCGGTAGGGCGCTTGCGTAAGCTGGCGATGGGGCCGGAGTATTTGGCCGCGTTTACGGTGGGCGATCAGCTACTTTGGGGTGCTGCTGAACCCCTGCGACGCATGCTCAGAATCTTGTTGCGCTGACGTTGGTTTGGTGTTGCGGAGAAACTGGCTGTAATCGTGAGATGAAGGTTGAGCTTGCGCGCTTAAGCTCATGATGTTATTTTGATTACTCGATTTAAGCCCTACGGGGAGACGCTGTGGTTAATTCACCTAAAAATTTTCGCAAGAAAGCACTAGTTCTGGCTGCCTCATTGGCGTTGTCGCCCGTGTGGGTGAGCGCTGCCGGTTTGGGCAGAATCACAGTTCAATCCGGCCTGGGTCAGCCTTTGCGCGCGGAGCTTGAAGTGACAGCAGCGCGCGATGAAATATCTTCACTGACGGCCAAACTGGCCTCGGCAGATGCTTTCCGCATCGCTGGCATCGATTATCAAGCCGCACTGTCATCGGTTCAATTTTCCCGCGAAGTCAAAGAGCGCAATGGCCGTCGTTACATCGAGATGGTCTCCGACAAGCCTATTAATGAGCCATTCGTTGACATGCTGATTGAACTGAGCTGGTCGTCAGGTCGGCTGGTGCGCGAATACACCTTCCTGCTTGATCCACCAGAATTGCTCAAAGCGCCGCCCGTGCCGGCGATGAGTCCGGAAGTAAAAACCGTTGAGCGTGCGCCCGTCATGATTCCAGCGATGAGCGCGGGCAAGAGTGTGGCCGATGCGCCAGCGCTGGCCGTCAATCGACCTACCACCGCACCTGCAACACCGCGCCAGTCGCCCACGTCTGGTGACGGGAATACGCGCAAAGTGGTCTCTGGTGACACGCTGGGCAAGATCGCAGCGCAGACCAAGCCAGAGGGAATCAGCCTGGACCAAATGTTGGTGGCGCTATTCCAGAACAACAAAGAAGCGTTCTCTGGCGACAACATGAATCGCCTCAAGGCCGGCAAAATTCTCACCATCCCAAGCGCCGAAGAAGCCGGGAAAGTTCAAAAAGCAGAAGCGCGACGTGAGATCGTTGCGCAAGCGGCGGACTTTAATGTGTACCGCAGCAAGCTGGCAGCCTTAGCTGGTTCCGCGCCCGCAGCGCAGAGCAGCGCAAGTCAAACATCGTCGGGAAAAATCGCACCGAAAGTGACTGAAAACCTGCCGAAAGCTGCAAGCGGTGACAAGCTCGAAGTCTCCAAGACTGAAGGTGGCAAAGCGGGCAGCGGTGTTGATGCCAAAGGCAAGCCATTGCAAGGTCGTTTGAGTTCAATTGAAGAAGATCTGGTCTCGCGTGACCGTGCATTGCGTGAAGCCAACAGCCGTATTGGCGATCTCGAAAAAAATCTCACGGATTTGAAGAGGCTGGCGGAACTCAAGAGCCAAGCTGGTGCGACGGTGCAAAAGCAAGCCGAGGCTGCAAAGGCCGGCACGGCGCCAGCGGTAGCAATGTCACCCACGCCACCAGTTCCTCCGGCTCCAGTGGCGACTGCTAACGGCGTGTCACCAGCATCAACTGACACTGCTAAACCCGACGCGGTCAAACCGGAAGCTGCGAAACCCGATCTGGCCAAGCCAGCGGACGGTACGCCACCACCAGCCAAAACCAAACCCGTTGTCGCGGCACCGCCTGCCCCCGAGCCGGACTTCATGGAAGAAAACGGCATGCTCTTGAAAGGCTTGGCACTACTGGCCTTGTTGGGCGGCTATTTTGGTTTCACGGCGGTACGCAAACGACGTAATGTCAAAGAAGAGATTATCGAACCGATGACTTCTTCGAGCTTGTCGGCCAACTCGGTTTTCAGCGATAGTTCTTCGCTAGGCACTTCGACTGTCGCCAAAGCTACGCCAACCGATTACAGCGTGTCGCAGTCGGCGACCAACGCGATTGACGAGCCGCTGGATCCGATTGTCGAAGCTGATACTTTTCTTGCCTTTGGGCGTGATGCACAAGCCGAAGAACGTTTGCTCGAAGGCTTGGCGGCTGATCCGGGTCGCCACGCGATTCACGTCAAGCTACTGGAAATTTATTCTGGTCGGCGCAGCACGCTGCAATTCAATACATTGGCCAAAGACTTGTATGACCAAACCGGTGGCACAGGCGCTGACTGGGAGCGCGTTCTGGTCATGGGTCAAAATCTCGACCCGAACAATACGCTGTATCACACCAAGAGCAATGAACCCGAACCCGCAGCTGCGGCAATTGATCCCGATGCAACGATGGTTTTCTCGGCACCGCCTGCTAACGCGATGGATGCTGCCGAGCCACCGCCATCTGGGCTTGATTTCGATCTTGGCCTGGACGCCGATGAAGCCCCGCCCGAAGCTGAGCCGGTCAAAGCCGAAGGTCTTAACATCGATTTCGATCTTGATTTAGGTGGCGATGCGACGCCCGCAGTCGCAGCCCAAGCCACGGAATCGGCTATGGATATGGGTTCCGATATTTCATTCGATCTTGATCCGCCAAGCGCCGCCGCCCCAGCGGTTAGCGCACACGCGTCGGACATCAGTTTTGATCTTGAAATGCCAAAAGCGGGTGGCATGGAAATGGACTTGCCAGCGGTCGAAATGCCTAAGGTTGCCGCGAGTGGTTCCGATGTTGATTTTGATTTCGATCTCGGTACGGTCAAACTCAATGCGCCGCTAATACAACCGGCCGCAGCGCCTGCGCCACTTAACTTGGGCGGGATTAGCCTAGAGCTTGACAGCCCTTCGCCTGCAGCAGCTAGCGGCGGCGCAGACAATCCAGAAGCCGCTACCAAACTTGAGCTTGCACTCGCTTACGAAGAAATGGGTGATCGCGATGGCGCGCGTGAGTTGCTCGCGGAAGTGCTCAAAGAAGGCAGCGCAACGCAACAGGCTGCGGCGAAAGCCCGACTCAATCAACTCGGTTAGCACCACCGCGACCGATTGGTTTGACAACGTTGCCGGGATAGCGAGATCCGTGCAATGTTGAGCAGTGCATTCAAACGCCAGTCATTGAATCCGGCAACGCTGCTTGCCGTATGGATACTAGTCATCCTCCTTGCCATGAATCTCGCCTCGCCCGCCGGTGTGTATGCGGCTGGGATTGCTGCCATCGTGGCCAACACTTACACGCCATTTCATTTTCACCGATTGCTAAAACGCAGTCGCTGGTTACTGTTGTCCGTCGCCTTGATTTTTTTGTTCATGACGCCCGGTGTTGCACTGATTTCTACCTTCGGTGCTTTCGCGCCAAGCTTCGATGGTGTGCACGCCGCCATCGATCAAATTGGCCGCTTGGTGCTTGCACTGGCGCTGCTCGCCTTGTTGCTCGGCCACATGGACTTGAACGAATTAGTCGCGGGTTTGCGCCAGCTGTTGGTCATGCTGCATCTACCTGGCTTCGATCCTGACCGCGCTGCGCTGCGCCTGAGCTTGACCTTGCGTCGATTGGAGCAAGGCAGTCAGCGCACTGAACCGCAGCGCTGGCAGTCACGATTTGATATCGATACGGGCATACAAAAATCGCCCGAGTCGATATCGCTGCGGTTGTACCCGTTTGGAACCTTGGACAAACTCGTCATCGCAATGGCACTGATCGCATTCATCACCATTGTAGTGGTCGCGCAAATTCAGCCGAGCGGCGAATTGGTCTTATGAGATTTGCGCTTGGCCTCGAATACGACGGCGCAGATTTTTGTGGTTGGCAATCGCAGGCCAACGGGCGCGGTGTGCAAGATGCCGTGGAGCGTGCGCTCGCCACCATTGCCGATGCCAGCATCCGTGTGATCTGCGCCGGACGCACCGATACTGGCGTGCATGCGCTGGCACAAGTCGTGCATTTTGATACCACTGTAAATCGGCCGCTTGAGGCTTGGGTGCGAGGTGCGAATGCGACGCTACCACCTAGCGTTGCGGTACTTTGGGCGCAGCCAGTTGCTGACGAGTTCCATGCGCGTTTTTCGGCACGTGCGCGTCGCTATCGTTATGTCCTGCTCAATCGCGTGCAGCGTCCTGGGTTGTTAGCTCAACGGGTCGGTTGGTATCACCGCCCGCTCGATGTTGAACGTATGCGATTGGCGGCCAATTATCTGATTGGCGAGCACGATTTTTCCGCATTTCGCGCTGCGGAATGCCAAGCCAAAACACCAGTGCGAGTCATGCAAGGACTCAATATTTCGCGCGCTGGCGATTTGATTTATTTCGACTTCACTGCCAATGCTTTTCTGCATCACATGATTCGCAATATTCTTGGTGCATTGATTGTGGTTGGCACCAAGCGTCAGCCGCCCGAGTGGCTGGCCGAATTGCTCAGCAAACGTGACCGCACGCAAAGCGCCGCGACGTTTGCACCAGACGGTTTATACCTGTCGGGGGTCGACTATGATTCAAACTGGAATTTGCCAGTTGGTGCTGGCAACACGCCGTTAATCTAAGGTTTTGGCCATCCTCCATGCGAACTCGTATCAAAATTTGCGGCATCACACGTGCGCAAGATTTAGCGGTCGCTATTTCTAGCGGCGCTGATGCTATCGGCTTGGTGTTCTATCCCGAAAGCGCGCGCGCGGTGACGATACAACAAGCCCGTGAATTGCTCGTTGAAGTGCCACCTTTTGTCAGCACGGTTGGCTTATTCGTCAATGCCGACGCGGCTGTTGTTAACGAGTCCATCGGCGAGTTACAACTCGATGTACTCCAGTTTCACGGCGACGAAACTGCTGACTATTGCGCGCAATTTTCTCGACCGTGGATCAAGGCATTGCGGGTCAAATCGAGCCTCAACTTGTTAGAATGTGCGGCTCGGTACAGTGGCGCAAAAGGATTGTTGCTCGATGCCGACGTAGCCGGTTTTGGTGGTGGTGGCAAAGCCTTCGATTGGACGCTCATTCCGCAGGAAATGTCGCGAAATTTTATTTTATCGGGTGGTTTGACGGTGGACAACGTCGGTGATGCAATTAGAAAAAATCGCCCGTGGGCGGTAGACGTAAGTAGTGGCGTGGAAGCCAGCGATGGCAAAAGTAAGGGCATCAAAGACGCGCAGAAAATTTCACAATTCATTGCCGCAGTAGCGTCCGCGGATTCAGATTTAGACAAGGAAACTCGCACCCATGCAAATGCAGGATATGCCGTATAAATTACCCGATGCAGCAGGACATTTCGGTCCGTATGGCGGAAGCTTTGTCGCCGAAACCTTGATGCCCGCGTTGGCTGAACTGCGTGAGGCGTATGCGACCGCACAAAAAGATGCCGCGTTTCAAGCCGAGTTCCATTCAGAGTTGAAACATTACGTCGGTCGGCCTTCACCGATTTATCACGCCAAACGTTGGTCGTCTGTGCTCGGCGGCGCGCAAATATATTTGAAGCGTGAAGATCTCAATCACACTGGCGCACACAAGATTAACAACTGCATCGGCCAAGCTTTGCTGGCACGGCGCATGGGAAAACCCCGCGTGATCGCCGAAACCGGCGCGGGGCAACATGGCGTGGCGACTGCCACCGTGGCAGCGCGCTATGGCATGCAGTGCGTGGTGTACATGGGCTCGGAAGATATCCGCCGACAAGCTGCGAATGTTTATCGCATGAAGCTACTCGGCGCGACAGTGGTGCCGGTTGAGTCGGGTTCCAAAACGCTCAAGGATGCACTCAACGAGGCCATGCGCGATTGGGTCACCAACATCGCCGATACGTTTTACATCATTGGTACGGTGGCCGGCCCGCATCCATATCCGATGATGGTGCGCGATTTCCAAGCGGTGATTGGTGATGAATGCGTAGTGCAAATGCCGGAGATGGTGCAACGCCAGCCTGATGTGGTGATTGCTTGCGTCGGCGGTGGCTCTAACGCAATGGGTATTTTTTATCCTTACATTCCTTTTGCCAATGTGAAACTCATCGGCGTTGAAGCGGCGGGTTTCGGTCTGGAAACTGGTAAACATTCCGCATCCATAACCGCTGGTCGCCCCGGCGTTTTGCACGGCAATCGCACCTATCTTTTGCAGGACGAAAACGGTCAGATTATCGAGACCCATTCGATTTCTGCTGGCCTGGATTATCCTGGCGTTGGCCCGGAACATGCGTGGCTCAAAGACAGTGGCCGCGCGCAATACGTCACGATTACCGACGACGAAGCCTTGCAAGCTTTTCACGATTGCTGTCACCTCGAAGGCATCATTCCTGCGCTCGAATCGAGTCACGCGCTGGCCTACGCCGCCAAGCTGGCACCGACCTTGGCCAATGACAAAGTTTTGCTGGTGAATCTTTCAGGACGCGGCGACAAAGACATGCATACCGTGGCCGAAAAATCCGGCATTGTGTTTTGATTTCGCCCATTGTCGCCAACCTCGCCATGAGCCGAATTCAATCGACCTTCAAGACGCTGCAAGCGTCCGGCCGCAAGGCGCTGATTCCCTTCATTACGGCGGGCGATCCGCATCCTGATCAAACGCTGCCATTGATGCGCGCATTGGTTGCTGGTGGCGCCGACATCATTGAACTCGGTGTTCCGTTTTCTGACCCAATGGCCGACGGTCCGACGATACAGCGTGCGTCAGAGCGCGCTTTGGCGCATGGCATGAGTTTGCGTGGCGTGTTGGGCATGGTCGAGAAATTCCGCCAAGAGAATTCGACGACCCCGGTGGTCTTGATGGGCTATGCCAATCCAATCGAAGCCTATGGCATCGCGCCGTTCATTAAGGATGCGAAAGCAGTTGGCGTTGATGGTGTGTTGGTAGTGGACTATCCGCCGGAAGAATGCGCCGAGTTTGTGGCGACCCTGAAAGCTGCAGCGCTTGATCCGATTTTTCTGCTCGCACCAACCTCCACACCGACGCGTTACACGCAGGTTGCAGCGCTCGGTAGTGGCTACATTTATTACGTGGCGCTTAAAGGCGTGACCGGCGCTGGCCACCTTGATTTTGACGAAGTAGCACAACGTATTCCGGCGATACGCGCAGAAGTCGGCATGCCCGTGGGTGTTGGTTTCGGTATTCGTGACGCGACCAGTGCGGCAAGGATTGCTCGCGTCGCCGATGCAGTGGTCATCGGCAGCCGTATCATCGAGGAAATCGAAAATTCAAGTATCGACGAGGCGTCTGAACGCGTGCAGAAATTGCTGGCGACGATACGCAGTGCGATGGATGAGATCATTGCAGTGGAGGAATTGCAATGAGCTGGCTACAAAAACTTCTACCGCCAAAAATCAAACGCGCTGAAGGTCTGCGCAAGGCGATTCCCGAGGGTCTGTGGTCAAAATGCCCGGCCTGCGAAGCGGTGTTGTATAGCTCCGATCTTGAAGGCAATCAAGGCGTGTGCCCCAAATGCAATCATCATCATCGCTTGCGCGCGCGCGCGCGGCTCGACCAGTTGCTCGATGCTGAAGGACGATTTGAAATTGGTAGTGAAGTGCTGCCGCTGGATCCGCTGAAATTCAAGGACAGCAAACGCTATGCGGATCGCTTGAGCGCGGCCACCGAAGACACCGGCGAGACCGATGCGATGGTGGTGATGCAAGGCGCAATCAAATCATTGCCGGTAGTCGTTGCTTGCTTCGAGTTTGAATTTCTGGGCGGCTCGATGGGTTCGGTGGTGGGAGAGCGTTTTGTGCGCGGCGTGCGCGCAGCAATCGATAGCAAAACCCCGTTCATCTGCATCACTGCATCGGGTGGCGCGCGAATGCAGGAAGGATTATTTTCCTTGCTGCAAATGGCCAAAACCACCGCATCAGTGGCGCAACTTGCGCGGCACAAATTACCGTTTATCAGCGTGTTGACCGACCCGACGATGGGCGGCGTTTCTGCATCATTTGCGTTTGTCGGCGACATCGTCATCGCCGAACCTGGCGCATTGATAGGTTTCGCTGGCCCACGCGTGATTGAACAAACCGTGCGCGAAACTTTGCCCGAAGGATTTCAACGTGCCGAATTTCTGATGACTAAAGGCGCAATTGATTTGATCGTCGACCGCAGGCAAATGCGCGATCAACTTGCGGTGCTGATGAGCCAATTACTGCGCGCTCCAGCGCTGACCTGCGCTTGACCGAATCACCTGACGGCGTGTCACCAGCACCAACTGGCGGATTGCCAACACCGCAGACACTCGACGACTGGCTCGCCTTGCTCGAGTCGCGCCATCCGCTCGGCGCAGACGGAATTGAGCTTGGCTTAGATCGCGT
>JANYAW010000131.1 GCA_025361105.1 Rhodocyclaceae bacterium
GCAGGATTCTGTCGGGCTTGACGAAATTGGCCATGTGGGTTGGCACGAACTACTCGCCGATGACTGGAAGAAGGCCTTCGCCTTTTATGGCGATATTTTCGGCTGGCAGAAGTCGGACGAAACCGGCACGACGGAAGAATATCAGTTGTTCTCCGCCGGCGGGCTGACGATGGGCGGCATGTTCACGAAGCGCCCCGTGGAGCCACTCGCGTTCTGGTTGTTCTATTTCAACGTCGACGATATCGACGCGGCCATGGCACGCGTGAAAACCGGCGGCGGCCAGATTTTTGAAGGCCCGTATGAATTGCCCAATGGCGCCTGGATCGTCCGGTGCCGGGACCCTCAGGGCGCGGGCTTCGCGCTGCAGGGAAAGCGGAGCCAGGATGCTGCCCGGCGCGCTCCTGCTTCGGAACTTGACTGGTCCGCCGAATGGGGTGGATTTTCATCAAGGGGCAGACTGCGGGCAACCAAGCCCGCGCAGAGGCCGAGGCGGAGCTCGGCATGCTGATTCATCGAATGCGTACTGACCCGAAACTGGCCGACTGGTTGAGCGCCGCCGAGAGCGAATCGCTCGATGATTTCGAGCGCGCCAATCTGCGTGAAATGCGCCGCGATTGGAAACAATCCAATGCCTTGCCGGAATCATTGGTGGAGGCCAAGAGCTTGGCTGGCGCGAAATGCGAACACGCTTGGCGCACGCAAAGGCCGGCCAATGATTGGACGGGATTTTTAGAAAACTTGCGCCCCGTGTTGCGCCTGGCGCGCGAAGAAGCGCAGCTGCTTAGCGACGACAGCGGCTTGAGTCGCTACGACGCGCTGGTGGATAGATTCGAGCCGGGGATGCGTGGTGCGCAAATTGAGCGGATGTTTGCCGATATCAAAACATGGCTGCCAGATTTGGTCAGCCGCGTTACCGCGCGACAGGCGCAGGACAATCTCATCCTGCCAGTCGGGCCGTTCCCTCTCGCGGCGCAGCGTGCGCTGAGTCATGATGTGATGCGCTTGCTGGATTTCAACTTTGAGGGCGGGCGTTTGGATGAGAGCGCGCACCCCTTCAGCGGCGGTGTGCCGGAAGATGTGCGCTTGACCACGCGCTATCGCACCGACGATTTTGTGCAAAGCCTGATGGGCACGATTCACGAAACCGGCCATGCGCGCTTCGAGCAAAATCTACCGCGCGAATGGCTCGGACAACCCATAGGCACGGCGCGCTCCTATGGCATTCATGAAAGCCAAAGCTTGTCGTTCGAGATGCAATTGGCGCGCAGTCGCGGTTTTGTCGGCTTGCTGTCGCCATTGCTGATAAAACATTTGGGCAATCAGGCCGCGTTCGAGGTCGATAATTTGCATCGCCTTATCACTCGTGTGCAGCCTGGATTTATTCGTGTTGATGCCGATGAAGTGACCTATCCGGCGCATGTGATTTTGCGTTTTGAAATCGAGCGTGCGCTCATTGAAGGCGAGATTGAAGCCGAAGATATTCCCGCGCTGTGGGATGAAAAAATGATGACCTTGCTTGGTATCGATACACGCGGAAATTTCACCAATGGCTGCATGCAGGACGTGCATTGGACTGATGGCTCGTTCGGCTATTTCCCGAGCTACACGCTAGGCGCAATGTATGCCGCACAATGGTTTGCCAGCTTGCGTCGCGCCGTGCCGGATCTCGACAAACGCATCGCCGCAGGTGACACCGCGCCCGTGTTTGATTGGCTAGGCGCAAATATTTGGTCGCAAGCCAGCCGTTGGGAAACCGAAGCATTGGCCGTGCGGGCCAGCGGCGAAGCGCTCAATCCGGCGCATTTGCGCGCGCATTTGGAGCGCCGCTATCTGGCCTAGTCGGCGTGCTGGCTAATGCCCGTTGTAGCAAACGCCAGGCGCAAATGAGCACCAACTTGATCGAAAACCCCACGCGTGTGACCGATTGCGCCCATCAGCCACATAAAGCCATGAATCATCGTTGGGTTGGGTAAGTGCTCCACCGCTACGCCAGCTTGACGCAGGGCGAATGCATAGGCATCGCCTTCGTCACGCAGGGGATCGAACCCGGCGGTTACAACGGTGGCGGGTGGCAGGCCGCTTAGATTGCCACGCAGAGGTGAAGCATAAGCATTTTCTGCGTCACTCTGCGCGGCGAAATAATGCCCAAAAAACCAATCCATCGCGGCGCTGGTGAGTAGATAACCTTTGCTGTTTTCAACACGCGAGGGGAATGCGCCCACGGTGTCGGTCACTGCGTCAGTGACCGGATAAATCAACAGTTGATAAACAATGCGCGGCCCTTGGCGATCACGTGCCATCATCGTCACCACGGTCGCTAAATTGCCACCAGCGCTGTCGCCACAAACGGCGAGGCGATTGGCATCAAGACCTAGTCGCGAGGCGTTTTGCGCGACCCAACAAGTCGCCGCGTAGCAGTCTTCGGGTGCGACCGGAAAGCGGTGTTCCGGTGCCATACGATAGGCGACCGACACGACAGCCGCAGCGGCCGCGTTGCTCAGGCTGCGGCAGACTTTGTCCACGACTTCCAAATCGCCGAACACGAATCCGCCGCCGTGAAAATAGACGATTACCGGATGCAACGCGGTACCCGCGGGGCGATAAATCCGCACCGTGATTTCGCCGCCGGTGACGGGAACCGTTTCGTTGATGATGTCGCCCACTTGTTCCGCACCGAACGAGAATGACGAGGCGGAATTTATCGCGGCGGCCAATGCCAGCCGCGCCCTGCACGGCGGATGGATAGAC
>JANYAW010000153.1 GCA_025361105.1 Rhodocyclaceae bacterium
GCTTTTGCGCCGCCGCCCTTGAAATCGGTGGCGTACCAGCCGGTGCCCTTGAGCTGGAATCCTGCCGCCGTTAATTGCTTGGCAAAATTTTCTGTATTGCAGGCAGGGCAGTGGGTCAGACGTGCATCGCTAATCTTCTGCATGACGTCTTTCTCAAAGCCGCAGCTGGTGCAGCGATAAGCGTAGATCGGCATGGGAATCTCCTTTGGGTGGGCGCACGATTATAACGGAGCGCCGTGCTACATCGAGGCTAGAAGCTACTTCCCAAGTAAGCCTGCGTCAGCGGCTTGCCCCAAAACATCGCAACGATACCGGCAATTGCCAAATACGGGCCGAAAGGTATCGGTACATCACGACCGTGGCGCGCAAACACCATCATGGCTATACCTATCAGCGCGCCGACGAAGGACGACAACAATATCGTCAGCGGCAACATCTGCCAACCCAGCCATGCACCGAGCGCGGCGAGTAATTTGAAATCGCCGTAGCCCATGCCCTCCTTGCCGGTCGTAATTTTGAAACCTTGATACACCAGCCACAAACTCAAGTAACCGGCAACTGCACCGAACACCGCACTTTTCAAATCAGTAAATGTGCCGAAAGCATTAAACAACAAGCCTGCCCACAGCAGTGGCAAAGTGATGTCGTCTGGTAGTAGCTGCGTATCCAAATCGATGCCGGTGAGGGCAATCAGCGCAGCGATGAATCCGAATGCCGCAAAACTCGCTGCGCCAAATCCGAGGCGATACGCAGCGAAAGCAAACAGACATGCGGTGGCAATTTCGACCAATGGGTAACGCGCTGAAATGCTCGCCGCACAGCCCTTGCAACGCCCGCGCAAGAGCAGCCAACTGAGCACTGGAATGTTTTCCGTCGCGGCAATTTGACGCGCACACTTGGGGCAACGGGAACGCGGCTTGGACAGTGTCAGTGGCTCGAAAACCGGTGCCGCTTCCTCACGAAATTCAGCGCACTCGCTTGCCCATTCGCGCTCCAACATAATGGGCAAGCGATGAATCACGACATTGAGAAAGCTGCCAACCATCAGGCCGAGCAGTGCTGCAACGATGGCATACGCCACCGGATCGGCCAACAGCGCAAACATGCCGCGAACCTAGTTGGCCACTTAGCTAACGACGGAGCCGAGTTTGAAGATAGGCAGATACATGGCGACCACCAAGCCGCCGATCAAGCCACCGAGAAACACCATGATCATCGGCTCCATCAAGCTGGCCAAAGCATCCACCGCATCGTCAACTTCTGCCTCAAAAAAGTCCGCCACTTTGCCCAGCATGCCATCGAGCTGACCGGACTCTTCACCAATCGACACCATCTGCACCACCATGGTCGGGAAAATGACGGCGTTTTCCATAGCCGAGGTAAGGTTCGACCCGGTCATGACTTCCATCTGAATTTGTTTGGTAGCAGTCATGTAAACGTAGTTACCCGACGCACCACCCACAGAGTCAAGCGCCTCGACCAGCGGCACACCTGCGGCGAACATTGTTGACAGCGTGCGCGTCCAGCGGGCAATGGCGGACTTGACCAACAAGTCGCCAAAGACGGGGATTTTCAGGGAAATTTTGTCCGCCGCAATTTGCATAGCGCGCGAACGTCTGAAAGCTTCCTTAAACGCATAGATGCTGCCACCGACAATAGCGAAGATGTAGAACCAATTGGCTACGAAAAAGTCAGAAATGCCGACCACAATGAGGGTTGGCGCGGGCAGATTGCCGCCGAAGCTGGAGAACACTTCCTTAAACGCCGGCACCACAAAAATCATGATGACCGAGGTGATGATGAAGGCCACCACCAAGATGGAAACCGGGTAAAACATCGCGCCTTTAATCTTGGCCTTAATTGCCAAGGTTTTTTCTTTGTAGGTCGCTAATCGATCAAGCAAGGTGTCCAAAATACCGGCCTGCTCACCAGCTGCGACTAGATTGCAAAACAGATCGTCAAAATACAGCGGATATTTGCGGAAGGCATTGCCCAAATTGGAACCGGTTTCCACGTCCGCCTTGATGTCATAGAGCAGTTTGCCAATCGCCGGGTTGCGCGCGCCTTTGCCAACAATGTCGAAGGCTTGCAACAGCGGCACGCCTGACTTCACCATCGTCGCGAGTTGCCGCGTGAATAGCGAAATATCCTTTTCGGTGACTGAGCCACCACCGCCAACTTTCTGTTTCTTCAGCTTGGTGACATTGATGCCCTGACGCCGCAACGCGGCGCGAACCGCAGCCTCGCTTGGACCATGCGTGTTTCCACGCACAACTTTGCCGGTCTTGTTCTTGCCTTCCCAAGCGAAATTGTCTTCCTTCTTTGCGTCTTTCGATCCGGCTTTTGGC
>JANYAW010000150.1 GCA_025361105.1 Rhodocyclaceae bacterium
CGCAAAACGCTGGTGCAGCTTGTACCGATGGCAGTAGCGGCAAAGGACGTAGCAAGCTGGCTCTACCCAAATGTATGGGAGGCTATAGTCTTCACCGTGATACTCAACCTCTGCCTTCGGGTCTGGGTCGCCGCACAAAGCGCATGGTCCCAACGCTGGTTTCACCTCGCCATTGGCAATCAGACGATTCATGACCTTGAGGTTTGTTTCTCGCTCTTCCCAACTGTAGCCGTTATAGGAGTTGCCCACGCCATTTCTCCCCCTTTCCGCAGCAAATGCCGCGAATCTGTAAAAAGAGGATAGCGTAAATGTAGACAGTTGTCTGAGGACGTAAAACGAAGGAATCCTCATCCTCCAACCTGACGAATAATAGGGGACGGAATAATAGGGGACGCACCACGGTTCCCCCTGTTATTCCATGCTCATGCAGATAATCAATCGACGCCGCGATGAGTTGATATTGAGCGAGATTGGGGTTTGGATTTGAGTTCATGGCAAGCAATTTAGTCCGCGAAACAAACTCTCGCCACACGATTCTTGCGCTTTGATTTTTCAATATTTTGACGGCGTGTTACCAGCACCAACTGGTGAATTTGAACCATCCGTTTTCTCAAGACACCTTGCTCCAAGGCTGGCACTTCGGCAATTCGGGATTCCCGCCTGCGCGGGAATGACGAGACTTGTAGCTTCGATCAGGCCTTGCGCACACCTGCTCTGCTAGAATTCACCTCCTCCATGAACGCAATCCAGACGCTGGCGATTTCCGCCTTGCCGGTTATTTTCGCCATCACCCTGCACGAGGCAGCGCATGGCTACGTTGCACGCCATTTTGGTGATCCGACGGCTTGGCAGCTGGGGCGTATCAGCTTGAATCCTTTGCGGCATATTGATCCGGTGGGTACGGTGTTGGTGCCGGCAATGATTTTGCTGGTGTCATCCGGCGCGCTGCTGTTTGGTTGGGCAAAGCCGGTGCCGGTGAATTTTGGTCGGCTGCGTCGCCCCAAGCAGGACATGTTGTGGGTGGCGGCTGCCGGGCCAGGAGCGAATTTACTGATGGCACTGGGCTGGGGCTTGCTGTTGAAACTTGTTATCGTTAGTCCCGAATTTGCCTATGCAGAAGCGCTGGCGGAAATGGCCAGAGTCGGGATACAAATCAATGGCGTTTTGATGATGCTCAACTTGCTGCCCCTGCCACCGCTGGATGGCGGGCGGATTGCGGTCAGTTTGCTGCCGGGCAGGGCGGCTTGGCAGTTCGCGCAGCTTGAACGCTTTGGTTTGCCGATAATGTTGCTGCTATTGTTCACTCACGTGCTTGATGGCATCTTGCACCCGCTCTTGAATCTGTTCTATTTTCTTATTTCTGCACTCTTCGGTTTCTAATATGTACGCTGAAAAAGTTCTCTCCGGCATGCGCCCTACCGGGCGTTTGCATCTTGGTCACTATCACGGCGTGTTGGTCAATTGGATCAAGTTGCAGCACGAATTCCCCTGTCTGTTTTTTGTCGCGGATTGGCATGCTTTGACCACCGCTTATGACGAGCCGGGAACGATTGCCGAGAGCACACGCGAGATGGTAATTGACTGGCTGGCGGCGGGTGTCGATCCGGCGCAGGCAACGATTTTCATACAGTCGAAAGTTCCCGAGCATGCCGAGCTGCATTTGTTACTCTCGATGATGACGCCGCTGGGCTGGCTGGAACGGGTGCCGACCTACAAGGATCAGCAGGAGAAAATGGAGCACAAAGATTTATCGACCTATGGCTTCCTTGGCTATCCACTGCTGCAGGCTGCTGACATTTTGATTTACCGCGCTGACAAGGTGCCGGTTGGCGAGGATCAAGTGCCGCACATTGAATTCACTCGCGAAATTGCCCGTCGTTTCAATCACCTCTATGGTCGCGAATCCGGCTTTGAAGACAAGGCGCGTGCGGCGATGAAGAAGCTAGGTGGTAAGCGCGCCAAGCTGTATGACGAACTGCGAATTCGCTTTCAGGAAAAAGGTGAAGAGGATGCGATTGAACAAGCGCATGCATTGCTCGATGAAGCGCAAAGCCTGTCGCACGGCGACCGCGAGCGCTTGTTTGGCTACCTGGAAGGTGGCGGCAAAATGATTCTGGTCGAGCCGGATGCCTTGCTCACGCCGGCGTCGCACATGCCGGGACTGGACGGCCAGAAAATGTCCAAGTCCTACGGCAACACCATCATGTTGCGTGAAGACGCGGAGACGGTGACCAAGAAAATCCGCACTATGCAAACCGATCCGCAACGTGTGCGGCGCACTGATCCGGGCGATCCGGAAAAATGTCCGGTGTGGCAGTTCCACCAGATTTATTCCACGCCGGAAGTGAAGACCTGGGTGCAAAACGGTTGTCGCACTGCCGGCATAGGGTGCCTTGAATGCAAACAGCCGGTAATCGACGCAGTGCTCAAGGAACAACAGCCGATGATAGAGCGGGCACAGATGTACACCGAGGACCCGCAACTGGTGCGCAATATCATCGCCGATGGTTGCGAAAATGCCCGCAAGCTGGCGCAGGAAACCATGCGCGATGTGCGCGAGGCAATAGGGCTGGATCATTTATGAGCGTAGTGGAAATCGCGTTGGCTGACGGCGGCGGTGTGTCACCAGCACCAACTGGCGAGATTGCCGCGCACGCGCCAGGGCCACGCGTTTACGGCGAATTGCTCGCGCAAATGCCGCGCGATTTATACATTCCGCCGGATGCGCTGGAAATCATTCTGGATTCGTTTGAAGGCCCGCTGGATCTTTTGTTGTATCTGATACGCAAAGCCAACATCAGCATTCTGGATATTCCGATGGCGGCGCTGACCGCGCAATATCTGGTTTATGTCGAAGCCATGCGCACCACCAATTTGGAATTGGCGGCGGAATATTTGTTGATGGCAGCGATGCTGATCGAAATCAAATCACGCATGCTGCTACCGCGTCCGCCCAAGGCCGAAGGTGCCGAAGCGGAAGACCCGCGCGCTGAGCTGGTGCGCCGCTTGATTGAATATGAGCGCATGAAAGCTGCTGCCGCCAAGCTCGATGAAATGCCGCAAGCCGGTCGCGATTTCCAGTGGATTAGCGTGTGGATTGCCGATCAGGTGGTTGAACGCCAACCGGAAGTCAACGTGCATGATTTGCAAGTTGCGTGGCTCACGCTGATGAAGCAAGCCAAAGTCCGCCAGCATCACAAAATCAATCGCGAAGAACTTTCGGTGCGCGAACACATGACTTTGATGTTGCGAAAACTACAAGGTCGCGGCTACGTGTTGTTTGAAAATTTATTCGACGTGTCGCTCGGCGCGTCTGGACTGGTGGTGGGTTTTTTAGCGGTGCTCGAGCTGGCGCGTGAAGCGATGGTCGAGCTGACTCAAACCGAGGCGCTGGCGCCTATTTATGTGAAGATTCCTGATGCTGCAACTGTCTAAACCCGAGGATTACAAACGCGTGCTCGAAGCGGCCTTGTTGGTCGCCAGCGAGCCATTGCAGTTAGGCGAATTGAAAAAATTATTCGACGACCCGTTCGACGACGATACATGGCGAACCCTGCTCGACGATTTGCGCCGCGATTGGCATGGGCGCGGCATTGAGTTAGTGCAGCTTTCCAGCGGTTGGCGGTTTCAAACGCGACCCGAATTTACGCCGCACCTTGATCGGCTCAAGAACGAAAAAACACCGAAATATTCGCGTGCCGTGTTGGAGACTTTAGCCATCATTGCTTATCGCCAGCCGGTCACGCGTGGCGATATCGAAGATACTCGCGGTGTCGCAGTGTCGCCGAATATTCTTAAAGTCCTCGAAGGGCGTGGCTGGATTGACGCGGTGGGTCATCGCGACGCACCAGGCCGTCCGGCACTGTATGCCACCACGCGAAAATTTTTGGATGATCTAGGTCTGCGTAGCCTGACCGAATTGCCGCCGCTTACCGAAATAGAGAGGGTCATGGATCTTGAGCAAACCACAATTCCCGAAGTCGACGCGCTCCTCGAAGTCGACGGATTCATCCCGCCCCTCATCGACGCGTTCGACGAAGCCTCCAACCAAGCGGCCGGCAGCGACAGCGTCAGCAGCGGAATCAGCGCCAACGCAAGCAACGGCAGCAGCGCGCAGCCCGCGTTCGAACTCACCGCAAGCGCGCAAGGCGACCCCATTCCGAGCGACCCGAACTAACACGCGAACTGCTGACGCGCCGCTGGTCAAAGCGGTTGCCGATACCAGTCGCGCCAGTCAAAGCCTAAAGCCACGCCCCAGCACCGGCGGTCGCGGACGGGGTGAAACACCTGTGTTTGCTGATCCGCCCAAACTGCAAAAAGCCTTGGCCGATGCCGGTCATGGCTCGCGCCGCGAATTGGAAGAATGGATCATCGCCGGGAGAGTGAGCGTCAATGGCACGCCTGCACACATCGGGCAGCGGGTTGGACCGGATGACAAAATTCGCCTCAACGGGAAACTGGTTCAACTTAAATTTTCCGCGCGCCTGCCACGCGTGTTGATGTATCACAAGCCTGAGGGTGAGATTGTTTCCAAGGACGATCCCGAGGGTCGGCCCAGCGTATTTGCCAAATTGCCGCGTATGAAAAGCGGACGCTGGATTTCGATTGGGCGATTGGATTTCAATTCCTGCGGTTTGTTGCTATTCACCAACGACGGTGGGCTGGCCAATCGAATGATGCATCCGCGTTATGGCATTGATAGGGAATATGCCGTTCGTGTATTGGGTGAAGCCAGCGCAAAAATGTTGGAGCAATTGCGTGGAACCATCATGCTCGAAGACGGCCCGGCGCATTTCACTCACTTTCTGGAATCCGGCGGCGAAGGCGCAAATCATTGGTATCGCGTCACCATCGGTGAAGGCCGCAATCGCGAAGTTCGTCGCATGTTTGAAGCGGTGGGTTTGACGGTGAGTCGCTTGATGCGGGTGCGTTACGGACCGGTAACGCTATCCCCGCGCTTGAAGCGCGGACAAGTGCGTGACTTGGAACAGATTGAAGTTGAGGCGCTCTTGAAGATACTTCCGCCAGAAATACAGCAACGATCAAAAATGGATGCAACCGCAGAATCAGCGCTAGAAACGCTCGATGGTTTTGATGCAGCCGATGATGCCGACTACTCGGCAGAGGGCGATGCGTAGTCGGTAAGATTTTGCGAGATTCATCGACTGCAACGCTCGGCAAGCATGGCGTAGCAACGCTTGCTCTGATATAATCGCTTTGTTTTGTGGTAACCAATCTCGGAAAAACGAGAGCGGGAATGGGCTTTGTGCCCATTTTTTATTTGTGGGCGATTTTACGTAAGCTGATGCAACTATCTGAATTGATTGAGAATACAGTCGTAGGCTTGGGCTTCGAACTGGTTGATTTTGAGACCAGTCCGAGGGCACGCCTATTGCGCATTTTCATTGATCGTCCAGAGGGTAGCGAGCTTCGCGTCAACATCGATGATTGTGCGGCGGTGAGCAGTCAAATGAGCCGTGTTTTTACGGTCGAGAATATTGATTATGACCGGCTTGAGGTTTCCTCGCCGGGCATGGATAGGCCGTTGATTAAGGCGGCGGATTACCGAAGGTTTGCTGGTTCGGAAGTGCAGATTAAATTGCGTATTGCGCTGGGCAATCAGCGCAATTTCAGCGGTGTGTTGGAAGGTTTGTTTGAAGTCGATGGTGAGTCGGTGGTGCGTGTGCGAAGCTTGGAAGCCGCGCACGAATTTGCCTTCGCCAATGTCGACAAAGCGCGCCTGGTACCTAAGTTTTAATGCGGATGTTCAAAAACCGGATTTGCAGGAGAAAAAAATGAGTCGTGAATTACTGCTATTAGTTGATGCCCTTGCCCGTGAGAAAAGTGTCCAAAAGGACATCGTTTTCATCGCTCTCGAAATGGCCTT
>JANYAW010000176.1 GCA_025361105.1 Rhodocyclaceae bacterium
GATCGGAGCACTGTTATTCACTGTCAATCATTATTGGGATCAGTGGTTTCCATCGCAAGTCAGCATCGTTTTGAACGAAGGCCGAGTGCGCATGCTGGCAGAGAATTTTCGCCGCACCTGGCAGCGTCCTCCGACCGCGCCTGAGCTCGATGGCCTGATCGAGGATCAGATTCGTGATGAAGTGCTGACCCGTGAAGCACAGCGCCTCGGGTTGGATAGGGACGACGTGGTGATACGCAGGCGCTTGCGCCAGAAAATTGAAATCATTACCGAAGAAACGGCGGCGGCCGTCGCGCCGACCGACGCCCAGTTACAGGATTATCTGAACCAGCACGCCGAGGATTTTCGTGCAGAATCGAGAATTGCTTTCACTCAAATTTTTCTCGATCCGTCCAAGCACGGCAAGACCCTTGATGCCGATGCAAAGGCGCTACTTGACCGGCTTGGAGACATTCAACGGCGCGTCACCAGCACCAACTGGTCAAAATTCGGCGACCAGTTGTTCATGCTCAGAACCGACAACGCTTTGAGTGGTGAGCGTGAAATCGCGACTGCCTTTGGTGCCGAATTTGCCAGTAGCTTGCTGGATCTCAAGTCCGGCGAATGGAGCGGCCCGGTGCGCTCCGGCTATGGCTTGCATCTGGTGCGTGTGAACCAAGTTGAAGCCGCGCGCCCTGCCCTGTTGGCAGATGTGCGCGCGATGGTTGAGCGCGAATGGCGCAACGCCCAGCGCAAAGTCGCGGCAGAAACGCAATACCGGCAACTTCGTGCGGAATATCAAATCGTGGTCAAACGCCCGCAAGATTTGGCGCGATGAGTCGCATGATGAATACCCGCGACGGCCTAATCCGGCTTTGCATAATTTTCAATTCGCTCTTTCTGGCGCAAGGCGCAATCGCGCACGAATTGCAGCCGGGATTTTTGCAACTCACCGAATCCACGCCGCATCAGTACGATGTGCTGTGGAAGCAGCCCACTTCCTTGGGCCAGCCACTACGTCTGACACCGGTATTCCCCACCACCTGCAAGGCATCGAGCGCGGCACAAAGCGAAGTGCTGCCGCAGTCCTGGGTCTGGCGCATGCGCCTGTCGTGCGCCGACGGACTGGCCGGACAGACCCTGAGCATAGAAGGCCTCGAAGCCTTTGCTACTGACGTGTTGCTGCGCGTTGAACATGCCGACGGGAAAATCGAAACGCACCTGATTAAGCCGGTCGATCCCAGCGTCAGTTTGAACAGCGCAGCACAAGCGCGCGGACGCTGGACCTATTTGACGCTAGGCATCGAGCACATCGCTCTGGGTATCGATCATCTGTTGTTCGTGCTCGGCTTGCTGCTGATCGTCGGCAATCGCTGGATGCTGATCAAAACCATCAGCAGCTTCACCGTCGCTCATAGCATCACGCTCGCCATCGCCACGCTGGCGAAAATTCAACTACCTGCTGCGCCACTCAATGCCGTCATTGCTTTGTCGATTTTGTTTCTCGCGCCGGAAGTGGTTCGCGTTTGGCGCGGCCAGAGCAGTCTCACCATACGCCAACCGTGGTTGGTGGCTTTTTTGTTCGGCTTGCTGCACGGCTTTGGTTTTGCCAGCGGTCTCGCCAGCCTTGGCCTGCCCCATGATGAAATCGCGCCCGCGCTACTGCTGTTCAATATCGGCGTAGAGCTTGGCCAGTTGGCATTCGTGGTTCTGGTGATAGCGATGCAAGCCGCATTTCGCGTGTTGAAAATTAACTGGCCACGCTGGGCAGAAATGATTCCCGCCTACACGCTGGGTAGCTTGGGTGCGATGTGGACTATCCAGCGCGTCAGCTTGTTATTTTTTCGTTGAGAGAAAAGCCTGTGAAGCAAAAATTTGCATTGCTGTTATTGGCGGTCATGGCATGCTCGCCGGCGTGGGGGCATGCGGAAGCCGGTCAGGTCAGTGGTTTCATGTCCGGCTTCGTTCATCCCGTCAGCGGGATGGATCACGTGCTGGCAATGGTGGCCGTCGGCTTGTGGGGCGCGCAGCTTGGCAATCCGGCACTCTGGTTATTGCCCGTGACTTTCCCTTTGGTCATGGCCTTCGGCGGCTTTCTTGGCCTGATTGGCGTGCCACTGCCAGCCACAGAAATTGGCATCGCACTGTCGGGCATCATGCTCGGCCTGATGGTTGCCACGCAGGCGCGACCACCGCTATGGAGCGCGATTTTTTTGGTCGCCGTGTTCGCAATTTTTCATGGGCATGCGCACGGCACCGAACTGCCTGAAGGCGCAAGCGGACTGACTTACAGCATTGGCTTTGTCATGGCAACGGGTTTGCTCCACGCCAGCGGGATTGCTATCGGCTTGTTGCAGCGCTGGCCGCAAGGCAAGCTCGCGGTGCGCGGCTTGGGGTGCATGGTGAGTCTTGGTGGTGCCTATTTTCTTTTCGGCGCCTTGGCTTGATGCCCATGCACCGCACTTGGCCAATCCTGATTGCGGCGCTTGGACTCGCACTTGGTCTATTCCCGCTATCCGCGTTTGCACATCTAGTTAGTACTGGTCTAGGTCCCGTCTATGACGGCTTCGGTCACTTCTTGCTCAGCCTTGAAGATTTATTGCCGTTGCTCGCTCTGATGATCCTCGGTGGCATGCATGGCGAAGTCGCTGGTCGACGCGCCATGCTGGTTTTGCCACCGGTATGGTTACTCGCAGCGCTGGTCACTGCCTTAGCTTTTCAAGCGGCGTCGCTGCCTGTATTTGTCAGCACCTTACTCACCATCGGCTTGGGCATCCTGGTCTCGCTTGACAGACGCATGCCTCTAGCTGGACTGACCGTCTTGATCCTTTTCGTCGCCACACTCTCAGGCCAATCCACCGGTATTGCGCTGGCCGGGCAAGCGGGCAGTGTGCTAATGATTCTCGGCAGCACCGCCGCACTATTTGTCGTCGCAACGCTGGTTCCGGCGCTGGTATTGAAAATTTCCTCGCGCGCGCCCTGGTTGCGAATCGCCATGCGCGTATTTGGTAGCTGGATCGCGGGTGTTGGACTACTGATGCTGGGCTGGCAATTACGTGGCTGAAAATCAATCACGAGCTCGTCTTACTGACCTGATTTAGGGCTTCTTTTTCTTCGGCACTTTCGTCTTGCCGAACATATCATGCTGCGCCAGCTGGCAAATCGCCACCACAATTGGATGCGATAGTTTGCGCTCCGCCGTGATTGCGTAAATTTGCTCACGCACTTCGTCGATGCGCCCAACGACCTCGACTTCATACTGGCGAACAATGAAACTCTCAATGGCAGTCGGCGCGACAAAATAGCCTGCCCCGGCTTGGCCGAATGCCATCAGCAATGCACTGTCGTCGAACTCGCCAACGATACGTGGGCGCAAGCGTTTGGCTTCAAACCAGCGCATCAGGCGCGCGTGCAAAGCGACGTCTACTCCGGGTAATAAAAAGCGTGCATCGTTGAGGTATACGGGGAATTTGCCCTTCGCTTGCGCACGCAGTGTCTTCGCTGCGAACACCGTCACCCCGCTCTCTCCCAAAAAATGACCGTAGCCGCGCACGTTCAGATTGTCCGGCATTGCCCGATCAGCAATCACCATATCGAGGCGATGCACCGCCAGATCCGCCAGCAATGATGTCAGCCGTCCTTCGCGGCAAATCAAGCGCACCGGCTCAGGCAATTCCAGCGATGGCACGACGAGACGATAGGCCACCATCTTGGG
>JANYAW010000214.1 GCA_025361105.1 Rhodocyclaceae bacterium
TCGTAGTTAACGAACACACTTGGAACTGCGGGATCGATGCTTAGTTCTGTGGACAATCTAAGACCCAAGTGCGTTTCTGCGAAAGCTTGTGCGGAAAACGCCAAGTCCAGTGATTGTTCAGCAAAGTTAACGCTTGAACGATAACCCGGCACCGCACTTAGCGGCCAATAATCCTGCCCCTTGAAGTTAATGCTTTTCGCATTTGAGTCGAGGCGTACCCGCCATTCTTCAAAAGCATCACGGGGTGCATGAAGCGCTCCAGCGTGTTCGACAAGCAGCCAGGTACCCGTCTTGCTGCCGTTGACAATCACCTCAAGCGGCACAATTTTGTCAGCGGTGTTACTTACTGTGTCCGCAGGGTTTTGGGCAGCGACGGAGAGCGAGCAAGTGGCTAGCGCAAACAACAACGTTCGCCGGCCCAATAGTGGCAGACGCATGGAAACCAATGCTTATTCGGCAATGCTTACGTCGTACTTCTCGTTCGTACCATCAGCGAACGAAACCTGCAACGTGGCTTTGCCCGAAGGGATTCTCCCTTCTTTGCGCTTGAGCTCAAAACCGCGCGTGATGCCTGGCAGGATATAAGCGCCAACATCATCGATCGCCATTTTTTCGCCGGCAGAGTTATTGAGTTGCACTGCTGTCGAGCGGGAGTGGGCATTCCCGGAATTAGTGCAATTGGCCTTGACGGTATCGGCGGCAATTCTTTCAACAGAACAGGCAAGTTTGCTTTTTGCGTCTGTTGGCGTAATAAAAACCGGCAGCGAAAAAGCCAGTGCGATCTGTATTTCCAAATTCTTATTGCTCGGCCTTGCCTCGGGAACTTCACGTACGATCAGACGATAGGTCAGCTGCGCTGTTGGCATGGCGCGGCTGACCCGTGCCAGACGAACAACTTGACGCGCTCTGGGTGCCAGCTTGATGATAGGCGGAGCCAAGAATAAATCCTCGGTGAGAACCAAATCTTCCTGCCCATCCGGCTTTTGTTTCCACTGATACAAATCCGCCTGCATCACCAGCGGCTCGTCGCTCTCATTGGTAATAGTCACCGCAACAGCCCGATCTTTTGGGCTCATGTAAATATGAACCGGCGTCACCGAAAACTGACCGGCCGCAGCGGGCACGGCAAAGCCAATGTTTAGCAGACACCAAACGGCGAATGCCTGAGCTACTTGGTACTGTCGTCTTGTCAGAGGAGAATTTATGATTGTCGTTACCAGTCAATCAGCATTTCGAGGTATTCGCTATCCGCCAACTTCACCATCCGCCATGACGTAATGGTTCCGATGCCAGTATAGCTGCCAGTCGACTGAACATATTGCACCCCGCGTATTTCATCTGGGCTGACTTTGGTAAAACGATAGGCACCGCCATGAATCGGTGTCCATGCGACGGCGTTTCTGGGTGCCTCGATCCCTAGCACCGTGCCCGTCGCACACACAATCGTTACGATACTGCCAAAAGCGCTGGGATCGGTCGCTCGCTCACAGATGCCTGAGCTACCGATCTCACCACCGACCTTGACAGTTACATTAAATTGCCCAGTGAGCAGTGTAGCGCTGGCGAAAGGTGCTAACAGCACCAGCGGAATCGCCAGCGCCAAGACCACCGTATGCTTCATCCACCTGATTGCGGCGCTTCGCAGGGTCATATCCTCAGACCGTCCCAGATTGAACTTCCTGGTCACGGGCAAATCTTAGTAGGTGACTGTCAGCGTTCGTACTTGAGTCTGCAAGCCAGCACAAGCTGAGGCGCTGACGGTGGCGCAATCTCCGGCCTGAGCAGCGGCCATGCCACCAGTAATCGTAATTGTGCGTACGTCCGCAGTACCAAGTATCGGTGCTGAAGTTGCCGCCACACCCGCAACGATTCCCGACTGTGCTGCTGAAAGCGTGTAATTGAGACCTGCGATTACACCGTTGACACCACCGAGCGCCGCATCAAACGCATAGGTCGGTGCTGCAAGGTTACGCGTACAAGTGATTCCCATGGTGGTGGTTGGTGCTGGTGTCGCGGCACCTGTAAACGCCGTGTAGACACCGAAGTTCACGTCGACGGGGGCGGTGCTAACTGTACAAATAGCCGTCAAGTTGACCTTGACGTTGAAGTTGGTTGGGCCAAGTGCAGTGGCTTGCGCAACGGGAATCACGGTAAGCAGCGTGGCGAATGCAGCAACAGCTAAGCTAATAATTCTTTTCATTTTTGAAACTCCTTTAGTTCAGATGGATAACAAGATAAATTTAATACAAAGAAATTAGGGACTTGGTGCAATATTTCGCGCGGTTTCCAGCAAAATACAACAAGCTTCCGCAATGATATTGACAACAGGGCTATCAACGGCAAAGCGTTTATTTTTCTTTAAAAAATCTTTAACATTTTTTGCTTATACACTAAGGAGCGGCGTGTTATCAGTGCCAAGTGGTAAGGTGAGTATTCACTTTCGTATTTTTTGACTTGCGTTTAGTAACAATAAATACCTCACTCGGATGCCGCATCGTGCACCAACAAGCCATCGACGACCCACTGTTGTAACAATGACGCAGCAAATGTCGATACGTCATTAAGCTTTTCGTCGTCGAGCATCGCCAGCGCTTCACAAACATCAGTAAAGCAATCTCCGCGCATTACGGCACGCAAGGCTAGGTTCTCGGGAATTCCTAGTGATCGCCATTTGCACTCCAGCGCCTGCCGCCAGACCAGCAGCGTGTGTGTTAACGATTCCGGTTCCTCGGTTTGTGCGTGCGCATCCTCGCTTAAGGCATGCCATATCGGCTCGATACGCCAATGCAGATCAAGCAATGCCATAGACGGATGTAAAGCGAAGGTCATTTGCGGCCAATATTTCGGCGCGATTGATCTGAGATATTCAAGGTCACACACGCATGCATCATCCGCATCAAACGCGCAGCGCAATGCCCAATCCATACTTGTTAAGTCGGCCAGCGCCGGATGCGGCAAGGTTTCGAGGCGCTCATCAAGGAATTCGCGCAAACCGTCTCCGAACCAGCGGATTGAACGAAAGCGCGAGGGATTTTTTTCCAGATACGCATTCGCCATATCGGCAAATGCGTCATCTCCCAGCGCCAAAAAAAGTACCGGGTAATTGTCTTTGAGGGCTGCCCTCAAGCGCGCGCGATAGGCGTTGATGTACAAATCAAAGCCAC
>JANYAW010000286.1 GCA_025361105.1 Rhodocyclaceae bacterium
CCATCAAGGCGATGCGTGCGCAACACAACTTCAGCAAGACCAAGAAAATCGCTGAAGTCAGAAAATGTATTGAGGATGTTTGGCAGAATCAGCAAAGTCGTGTCGACCAGATTCGCATCGGCGTCACGCAGAAAAGTTAACTCGTACTCAAGATCATCGAGCAAAGTTTCAGTCACCGTCGCCGCGCTGACCACATATCGAATCAGCCCTTTGACATGCACTGCCTTGGCAAACGGACAAAGATTCAAGCCGATCACAGCGCGCTCCAACCAAGCTTGCGTCACGGAAATAATTTGATTTTGAGAAGCGGACATTTTGGATTTGAATTCGTCAGTTGGTGCTGGCAACACGCCGTAGATTAGCAAAGCTTGTGGTGAAATAGCGCAACGCCACCAACAAGGAAACCCTCACCATGCTCACCGTTCACCATCTGGAAAGATCCCGCTCGCAACGCGTGCTTTGGTTGCTCGAAGAACTCGGCGTACCCTACGAAATCAAGATCTACAAGCGCGATGCCAAAACCAAGCTCGCGCCGCCCGAACTCAAAGCCGTGCATCCACTGGGGAAGTCGCCGGTGATTACCGATGGCGATTTGACTATCGCTGAATCCGGTGCGATTTTGGAATATCTGGTCGAGACTTACGGCCATCAAGCACCGGCTGGACTCGGCTTGCTAAAGCCGTTATCGGGCACACCCGCGCACCGGCAATATGTGTATTGGATGCACTACGCCGAAGGCTCTTTGATGCCGAGTCTGGTGATGAAAATTATTTTCACCACCATCCCTACTCAGCCGATGCCATTTTTCGTCCGCCCGATTGCGCGCCAATTGTGCGGCAAAGTTCAATCCGGATTTATCGATCCCGGCATCGCCGCACATCTGAAATTCATTGATGAACATTTATCAAAAAACGAATGGTTCACCGGCGCCGCAATGACCGTCGCCGATGTGCAAATGTCCTTCCCCATCGTAGCGGCACTGGCGCGCGGCGATGGGGCAAAGAACTTCAAGCACATCGCTGCTTACGCCCAAAAAATCGAAGCACGGCCCGCTTACCAGCGTGCGCTGGCCAAAGGCGGGCCGGTGGTAATGGGATAACGGCGTGTCGTCAGCATCAACTGACGGAGTTGCACCGATGCCGCACGACTGGCGCTTAGCCCGCGCGCGCATGGCCGTTGCGCTACTGCTCGGCCTCACGCAAGGGCTAGGTATCAACATGGTCAATGCCAATTTGCCGCAGATTCAAGGTGAGCTTGGCGCGACGTTGGCCGAAGTCAATTGGCTGACTACTGCTTACTACGCAAGCAACCTATCAGCCGTCGTGTTGCTCGCCAAATTGCGTTTTCATTTTGGTCTGCGCAGCTTCGCCGACTTGAGCATCGTGTTATTTCTGCTGGTCAGCGTGATGGATTTGTTCACTCATAACCTCGGCGTGGCCATCGGCGTTCGCGCGCTGTTGGGCGTCGCTGCGGCGCCGTTGTCGACGCTGGCCGTGCTTTACATGTTGCAAGCATTCCCGTCGCCCTTCGCGGTAGTCGGCGCGCTGCTCGGTTTCGCTGTGCTGCAACTTGGCGCACCGCTGTCACGATTGCTCTCCGAGGACGTGCTCAAGATTGGCCTGTGGCAAGGCATGCATCTTCTGGAACTCGCGCTGGCGATGATGTCGGTTGCGGCGATACACGCCGTGCGGCTCAACACCGAACCCTCGCAAAACATGTTCAGCCGTGGCGATATTGTGAGCTTCAGTTTTTACGCCGCTGCACTGGCGCTGTTTTGCGTTGTGCTCACCCAGGGTCGTACTTACTGGTGGACCGACAGCGCATGGCTGGGTGCCTGTCTGGCTATCGGCATCGCTTGCTTTGGCATCTACATTTTTGTCGAGCTGCATCGCAAAAGTCCGATGCTCGATTTGCGCTGGCTGGGCAGCCCCTTCATGATTCGCTTCATCATCGCCGTGTTTTTGTTTCGCATTGCCTTGTCGGAAACCTCGGTCGGTGCTGTCGGCTTGTTGTCTGCGCTAGGCCTCAACAATGACCAGATGCACAGCTTGTTCCGCTGGGTAACATTCGGCACGCTGGCAGGATTTCTCGTCGCCCTCATCTTGTTGCGGCTGACTCGCAACCTGCGCCTACCGGCCAGAATCGGGCTGGTGCTGATCATCATCGCGGCCTTGAC
>JANYAW010000294.1 GCA_025361105.1 Rhodocyclaceae bacterium
GACGGGGAGTTCAAATGAACAGAGTCGAACGGAACAATTGGGCTGCGGCTATTGCTCTACGAATCAGCAACGAATGGGGCGGTGCGAGTGACTTTCCCGAAGATGCAGAAATGTTGCGCTCATTTTTGGAAAGATCATTGCGTCAAAGTGAGGGTTCCATCGAGCGATTTGTCGGGACCGGAATTATCGAAAGCGACTACTTTGAGAAGCTGACCTGACCGGACAGAATCTCCATGATCTTGCCGAGAAGTATGAGGTCATGGTCAGGATGGGCGGTAGAACCATAAATACCTCAGGACTTGCTTTGTGTAACCGGTGACTGGAGTTTGTGATCACCTCCAATCGACGCGATTGGGCAAACAGTGAACGCTACAGCCACCAGTTCATTGCGTGCGCGACGACGGTATTCCTCGAACTAGGTCTGACAACTTCTTTTTCCATGCTGTATTCAATGCGTCCGCGATTATTCGCGCCTTTGTTTTGGAAGAAACTGAGTCGTCGTAGTCGCTGCATACGCAAAACTCAGCAATGGACCCAGCAAACATTAGGACTAGATAGACCAGTACCGTCCACCAGCCGAAAAATCTAGCAAGGACGACACAGTTGAGCGTCGCTACGAGAAACATCGGCAACAGAAAGCGCCTGGCGAAGGCGGGCTCGAAGTTGACCTTGAGCGTTGACCAAAAGGCACCGCCAAAGATGACGGAGGCTGCGGCTACAACTGTTCCTAAGGTGCTCATGCCCGTTGTGCCATTGGCGCTGAGGCTGGCCTATTGCGATATTGACGCATAAGGAAGCTGGAGAAAATTACTTTCATAAAGTGCATTGTGCTGTGAACCAATTTGAATAACAAGTGTCCAAGCAAGTTTGAAGCAAACAGAAAAAGAACATTGGCATGGTGCGTTACAAGGACATCGACACTCACCCGAAATTCATTCCGATTGATCTGCTTGCACAGCTTTTGCCGGGCACCTTTGAACATGCGCTGTCCCATTTGATCGATCACGAAGTCGATCTATCGCGCATTGATGCGCGATATCGCAACGAGGTAACCGGCGCGCTTCTCGGGAGCACATTAATAAATCGTGCCTGCCGTTGATTCCCGAACGACTCTGATCGACCGAGACAGTTTGGAAGGAACCGTGCTAAGTTCGATGATCGTGGTTATCATCAATCCACATTTTGCGTTGGGTCGATGCCCGCGCCACCTTGTCTATCCGGGCAAGGTGGATCGCGAAAGCGGATGTGGCTTCCACGGGAGCAACCAAACGGGCAAGCGTCGGCCCAGCTGGAGCGGAGGGTTTTTTGCAATCTGCATCTGCAATCTCTAGCGATCTCATCCAAGCATACTTGGAGACCGAATATCGTGTGCTCGGTGAGTTGCCGTTCACCATTCGGGTTGGCCAGCTTGGCAGCGATCTTCTCCTGATCCACAAGCGGTATCGAGTTAATTACAGCGCTTTCGTGACAGCGTGGAATCCATATAGCCACCTTGTCGACAACTCAACAAATAGGGAAATGCAGGCGGCTTTGGGTGACAAGCTGAGAAAGCGCTGCTTGCACTTCATCGAAGGCATCGGGCAGCATCCGTCTAACAAGTGGCCTGGCGAAGACAGTTACTTAGTGCTCGGCCTAACTCTGGAGGATGCAAAAGATTTAGGCATGCAGCTTGAGCAAAACGCAATCGTTTGGAGCGGATCCGATGGAATACCGCAGCTGATTCTTTTGAGGTAACCGTATGGGTTGTGACCTGCCCGCCAATCTTCTGCAAGGTGAATTTGGCGGGAGCGCTGCTCAAGACAAGTGGCCTCCCAGCGTTTCAAGGCTTTGAGCAAGAGGCCGCTTCAGGCAAGCGTCATGTCCTGCCTTGGTTGGCGGAAGGCTAGCTTGATATCGGTAAATGGCTGCCAGTTGGTGCCGACAACACGCCGTTGAAATTCTCCCCTCTCCCCAGCCCTCTCCCGCAAGGGGAGTGGGGCTCGTACCCGGCAATCGCACGAACAGCTTCTCGCTCCGTTTCAAAGGGTAGGCGCCAACCCGAATGGCTTTCATGCGATCGCCCTTGGGCTTTTGCGTAGCAGACCTAAAAAAACCACTGGCTCGATATACTCCCGCGAAAATAATTCTGGCGCTTACGTGAAATTCAATCCTCCTTCCCGCGACGAAATTCATCATGATCGCTTTTGATCGACGTCTGCTAATCCTCAGCGGCAAAGGTGGCGTGGGCAAGTCTACGGTGGCAGTGGCGCTGGGGCTCAAGGCGGCCGAACAGGGGCTGAGCACCTTGATTTGCGAGATGGGCGAGAACGAGAAAATCGCGCCGCTGTTTGGTCGTGCTGCGTCGAGCTTTCGTGAAACGCCTTTGGGCATTAAAAATTTGTCGTCGATCTATCTTGACCCGCACGAAGCTTTCAACGATTACGTGCGTGCCAGTTTGCGGCTGGCCGTGCTGTCCCGACCGCTGATTGAATCGCGCCTGATTCGTGCATTTGTGCAGGCTGCGCCCGGCCTCAAGGAAATCATGACGCTGACCAAGCTGATGGAGCTTGAGCGCCTGACCGACAAGCAAGGCAAGCCGAAATACGATTTGATTATTCTCGACGCGCCAGCCACCGGGCATGGCATGTCGCTGTTTCGCTCGCCAATGCTGGCGATGCGGGCGACCAAGCTGGGGCCGATTTATCAGAAGGCGCGACTCATCTCGGATTTGTTATCCGACGCGACGCGCACGCGCATGCACATCGTCACGCTGGCGGAAGAAATGCCGGTGACGGAAACTCTGGAAATGATTGCTGCGATGCGCAGCGACTTGCATATTTCGCTTGGCGATATTCTGATTAACGCTGTCATGCCACCGGCTTTTTCTGCCGCATCCATTGCATTGCTTGATGCCATGCGGCAGCCGGCGGTGATGAAATCCAGCGCGAATTGTTGGGTTGGTATCGCGCCGGAAGCCTTGATGGCGGTGGCTGCGCATATGGATGGCCGCAGTCGCCTTAACGCGCACTATGTCAATCGGCTGCACGACGACACCGACCTGAAATCTATCAACTTGCCTTTCGTTTTCGACGCGCCGTGGAATCTGGATAGCGTCAAAAAATTGGCAAAATATTTGTGATGCCGATCTCGAATAAATTTGCTGACCATCAGGCAATCGCTGCCGCGCTGGCCGACCAGCGCTTGATCGTCGTATGTGGCAGCGGCGGTGTTGGCAAAACCACGACCGCCGCCGCGCTGGCTTGCG
>JANYAW010000306.1 GCA_025361105.1 Rhodocyclaceae bacterium
CATCGGAGAGACGGAAAATCTGGAGATTACGGAACCACATGAGTCTGAAAACCTATTGGTGAGGGAGAAAAACTACAACGCGGCGCATTCTACTTCGACACGTATGTCAAACACGTGCCACAAGCGTTCGCACCCACCACAATGAAACACGGCGTGTCACCAGCACCAACTGGTGAAACAAAGGCAAAACCAGAAACCACCAGCGACAAGGCGGTCGCGCAAAAAACGCGCTCTGCGCCGTCGCGTGTGGCGGCACGCCGTGTCCTGAATCGAACGCCGACCGGTTTTGCTAACTCGTCATGCTTGCGTCGTGGCTTCTGCCTTAGCTTCTGCCTGCGCGGCAGCCAAGGCAGCCGCCTTGCGCGTTTTTCCAGCCCGTGCCGGCATGTGACACAGCCCGCAAACATAGCCACGCGTTGGGTCATAGGCGTGGCTGACAAAGTGACCGCTGCATTCTTTGCAGGTAGCCATTTGCAACATTCTGGCGTCAAAAAACCGCACCATCGTCCAAGCGCGCGTCAGCGACAAAACGGTATCCATATGACCGCGTGTGATTTGGTCGATATACATGCGATACGATTTGATGATGAGTTCAAGTCCGACCAGCTTGGTGTTGCCTTTGAAGAAACGGTAATAGGCCATGAACAGGGACGCGTGAATATTCGGCTGCCAGGTCATGAACCAATCAGTCGAAAACGGCAGCATGCCTTTGGGTGGCGATTCGCCGCGAACTTCTTTGTAGAGCTTGAGCAAGCGCTCGCGTGACAAGTTGGTTTCCACTTCCAGCATTTGCAGACGGGCACCCAGCTCAATAAGCTCGACTGCCAAGCGTATGTCTCTCGCTTCCGAGATGACGGATTTATTGCGCATGTTGCCTCCGCAGGAATTTCAAAACGACAATGAGGGGTTGAAACTGTTGCTGACGAATCAAGCCATCACTGCAACTGGCTTACCAGCCGCAAGAATCGCCGCATGAATATGGCCAACGCCACGGTCACGCTCGTGATTGCCCAACAGATCAAGCAACAAAGTATCCTCAAAGCGGAAGCTGCATAGCAGCATGTCGGAACCGGCCATCTTGAGCACTTGCCCGGGTGTCAATCGCTCCACCACGTCGGCAATTTCCTCACTGATGCCCAGTCGAAATATGGCCGATTCACGATCAGAACGAACCATGCTTTGCGCCAGGATCAGGTAGGCAAGATTGACTTCCTTTATCTCGTTGTAGGTGTCAGTCACTTTCATCATGCACTCCTTGATTTTGCCGTCTAAAGCCCAGAATTGAGCCCGAATCACGACCAATGCATGTTCCCACGCTTTATGACAAGAAAAGAATCAACGGAAAAACCATTCTTTTGTAAGAATCACATAGCGCAGCTTTGTAAGAGAAAACATTACAAAAAAACACTATCTGATTGTTTTTAATAAATATTGACTTGCAATACGCACCAAGGAATTACCGTCAAGGCGCGCTACGGCTAGAATCGCATGATGGATCCCGCGCTTATTTTTTGCACCGCATGCGGTACTCGGCTGGCGCATCGCGTTCCCGAGGGCGACAGTCTGACGCGTGGCATTTGCGATGGTTGCGGCGCGATTCACTACCGCAATCCACGCTTGGTGGTCGGCGCTTTGGCGGTGTGGGAAGACAAAATTTTGCTATGCCGACGTGCGATAGAACCGCGTTTGGGGAAGTGGACCTTGCCCGCCGGATTTATGGAAAATGGTGAAACCGTCGCGGCGGCGGCGGTGCGCGAGACGCTGGAAGAAGCTTGTGCGCGTATCGAGCTCGGGGCGATATTTTCGCATTTCTCGGTGCCGCAAATCAATCAAGTGCATGTGTTTTATCAAGCGCGTCTGCTGGATTTGGATTTTGCCCCTGGCATCGAGAGCCTTGAAGTCGGCTTGTTCAGCGAAGCCAGTATTCCGTGGGACGAGATTGCCTTTCGCACCGTCAAACTCAGTTTGCGACACTATTTTGCTGATCGCGCGCGCGGAAGTTTCGGGCTACACAGCGAAGACCTTATTTGGTCAACGCGCTGGCCGCCGAGCGCCTAGTTTTCTGGCAGGTGATTTTCACTACGCACACTAAACACCACTGGCTGGACGATAGAGATCGCCTGGCCAAGCAAGCTACGTGGCACTGGTGCAGCGGCGGCGGCGTTTGAAATAATTTTCAATGCTGCTTCGTCAAGTACTTGATGGCCACTGGATTTCTCGATTCGCCCGGCGACAAATCGCCCGTCTGCCAAAAGCTCAATGCGAATCTCTGTGGTGCCCTCCAACTTTTGCGGCAGCGCTTGCGGCGGATATGCCCACGCACGACGAATTTCGTGGGCAAGCGCAAAGCGGTAGCGGCGTAGCCCGTCGGCATCCAGCGCGGTTGTGCTGGAAATTGAAGGAACAACTGAAAGAACGGGGGCCGGAGGACTTGCCGTTGCCACCATGAGCGCTGGCGCGTCAACATTTTTTGTCACCGTTGGCTGGTGAATTTCAGGCGCTGTCGCGTCATTGCCGACCAGCAGTTTTGGCATAACCGGCAGCAATGTGGAAGCCGGTGCAGCAGTCGCAACGCGCGGCGTGGTTGGCCTTGTCGCGATGGTCACGGCCAGTCCCGAACCGACCATATCCGCTTCACTAGCGTGTTCTTCAACCACCAACCAGAGCACAAAAACGTGCGCGGCGAGTGACCAAAATAATGCACGGCGCATTCTCACCCCTATTTTCATACTTTGATTTGCGTGCGCGCTCTGATACATTCGGGGTTATCGTTGCATGTTTTGCTGGTTTGCTTGGGTTAAGAACCTTCCATCAATCGCCATTCATTGTACGAAACACCGCCACAAATGAAGCCACATCCGCTGATTCTGACACTGGATCAATATGGCGCACCGCATCGCTGGGTGAACTGGCAGCACGCTTGCGTGTATGTCGCACGCGGCCAAGTCGCGTGGGATGCGGGTGATACCGATTTCACTTTTGTTGGCGGTATCAATCGTGTTTCGGGCGAACGCTCAACGCTGCGCACCAGCAGCATCATTGCGATTCGTGGTCGCGCGCTTGCCGGCAGTCTTATGCACGCGGTGCCGCCATTGTCGAACCGCGAACTGTTTCATCGCGACCGTCACATCTGCGCTTACTGCGCGCAAGAAATGGCCAGCCAACGCTTGACTCGCGACCACGTCTCGCCGGTCTCACAAGGCGGCAAGGACACCTGGATGAACGTGGTCACCGCCTGCCGTCCTTGCAATCAGCGCAAGAGCGGGCGCACGCCGGAACAAGCGCGGATGGAATTGGTATATGCCCCTTATGTGCCCAACAAGGCCGAATATTTGATTCTGTGCAACCGCCAGATTCTGGCCGATCAAATGGACTTTTTGGCGCGCCATGTGCCATCGCAACGCCGTCATCATTTCGAGGTGAGTTGAGTTTCATTCACCGCTTGATTCACCGCTTCACTCATCGATGGCGCTGGCATAGCGCGCTGGTTTAGAGGAAAATGCGCGCCTTGCGGCGCAATGCCGTCTAGGTGCTTCCCATGACCGCCATCGCCCCGCTCGCTACCCCCGCCGCATCCTCCAGTCCAAATTCGCTGACCAGCTATCGCCCGTATTGGGCCAAACGTTTTGGCATTGCGCCATTCCTGCCAACCACCCGCGCCGAAATGCATGCGCTGGGCTGGGATCAATGCGACATTTTGCTAGTCACTGGTGATGCCTACATCGATCACCCCAGCTTTGGCATGGCTTTGGTCGGACGCTTGCTAGAAGCGCAAGGATTTCGCGTTGGCATCATCAGTCAACCCGACTGGACAAGCGCCGAGCCATTTCGTGCGCTCGGAAAACCGGCCCTGTTCATCGGCATCACAGCGGGCAATATGGATTCGATGGTCAATCGCTACACTGCTGATCGCAAGATTCGTACTGACGACGCTTACACCGCCGGGGGCGGCTCGAAAGGTCGGCCCGATCGCGCGGTCATCGTCTATGCACAGCGTGCGCGCGAAGCATTTCCCGATGTGCCATTGATCATCGGCAGCATCGAAGCGAGCTTGCGCCGCATCGCGCATTTTGACTATTGGTCAGACAAAGTTCGGCGCTCCATCCTGCCGGATGCGAAAGCCGATTTGCTGATTTTCGGTAATGCCGAACGCGCTCTGGTGGACGTCGCACATCGCCTGGCCAAAGGCGAAAAAATC
>JANYAW010000329.1 GCA_025361105.1 Rhodocyclaceae bacterium
CCGTTGAAACACCCCCACCATACTGGAAAATTTGACACATCAAGTACATCACGAGACACTGCGTCGTTTATGAGAGCAGATCAATCGCATGAACAAAATCTCCCTATCTCTCTCCCGACCTCTCCCTTGAAAGGGGAGGAGCAAATTCATTTGAACTTGATACGATTGCCCTGTTCACGAAAGTCCAAACCATGACTTCCCTTTTCTCGATTCCGCGCTTTGCACTCTGGTTTTTTGCAAGCGCACTACTGTTTGCCGCGCCAGCGGCCTTCGCGCTCGAAGCGGGTCAGCTTGCGCCAGATTTCAAACTGAAAGGAAACGCGGAAATCATCACACTCAGTGGCTTGCGCGGGCAGTTTGTGTATGTCGATTTTTGGGCTAGTTGGTGCGCGCCTTGTCGTTTGTCATTTCCATGGATGAGCGTCTTGCAAAACAAATTTCGTGACAAGGGCTTGGTCGTGGTGGCGATTAATCTGGATGAATCGAATGAGCCGACACGCGAGTTTCTTGGCAAGTTTCCGCCTGGCTTCAAGGTCGCCTACGATCCACAAGCAGTGACACCGAAGGCCTACGAGGTACTGGGTATGCCGACGAGTTTCTTGATTGGCAAAGACGGCAAAGTCATTTTTCGGCATTCGGGATTCAAGAACGCGGATCGTGCGGAACTTGAAGCGCGGATTGCTACTGCGATGGCTGCACCATGAAGAAATTTTTTGCGTTGATGGTGTTGTCGCAACTCATGATTGGATGCGCCGTCGAGCAGCCGGTCCGGCCGTGGGAAAAGGGCGTGTTGTCAAAACCCGAAATGACTTTCGGCCAGGACCGGCTCGACGCGCAATTGAGTGATCACACCTATTTCAGCAAGGAAGCGGCATCCGGCGGATCTGGTGTTGGCGGTGGCGGCTGCGGCTGCAATTGAGCATGACTGGTGACGCAAACAAGACACCAGCGCCGCGCTTGACGCAGGCCATACTCGCCGCCGCGCTGGCGATTCCCGGCATCGGTGCGGCGGCCACGCCGCCCGAGCGCGCGGTGCTGTCACTCAAACGCTTGGACTACCAGGACAGCCAGCCCGGCTGGGACAGAATTCACGTAGACACCACTTTGCTCGGCGCGATTATTCCGCTTAACGACGAGTGGTCGATGGACGGCGGTGTAGTGATAGACACGGTGTCCGGCGCATCGCCTAGTTATCACAGCCAACGCCTTGGCTCGGGCAAGATGCACGATGTGCGCCGCGCTGAGGATGTCAGTGTGACGCGCTATTTTTCCTTGGCGAGCGTAACGCTTGGTGCGAGTCATTCGGCAGAGAACGACTATCTCTCAAACGCATTGACGCTCAAGCTCAGCCTGAGCAGCGACAATAAAAATACCACTTATGATTTTGGTATCGCTGGGAATAAAGACACGATTACCGTACCGGTGGCGGGCATCGATCACGAGCGCAAACGCGGTGTCGATGTGATTGTTGGCATCACACAAGTGTTGAGCATGAACGACATCGTGCAATTCAACGTGAGTTATGGTGCAGGGCAGGGGTTTTATTCCGACCCCTACAAATTTTTTGACAATCGGCCACGGCAGAAAAATCAAACGGCACTGGTCGGCAAATGGAATCACCATGTCAAATCATGGGGCACGACCGAGCGTTTGAGCTATCGCTACTACGACGATTCCTTTGGCATACGGGCGCACACACTGGGGCTGGAGCACGTGCAGCCGCTGACCGACGGCTGGACATTGACTCCGGCGATACGGCTGTATTCGCAATCAGCGGCGAATTTTTATGTGGGGGTCGAGAGCCCGCCGTTTCCAACCATTCCAGCGGGATTTACGCCGGGTACCACGATTATTTCGCAAGACCAACGTTTGTCGGCATTCGGCGCACGAACCCTGGGGCTAAAAATCGCTAAAGAAATTGGCACGGATTGGGTCGTCGATATGAAATACGAACACTACGAACAACGCACTGCATGGCACATTGGTGGCGACGGCAGCGTCGGTCTGGAACCATTTCGCGCTCGTTCTGTGGTGCTGGGTGTGACATATTTGTTTTAGGCCATGAGACAAGCGGCTTTGCTGCGATACAAAAA
>JANYAW010000365.1 GCA_025361105.1 Rhodocyclaceae bacterium
AATTTTTGCGGCGGCGCGCGCACGCGGCGTTATTGTGGCGTTTGAAGCGGCGGTCGCAGGCGGCATTCCGATTATCAAAGCGCTACGCGAAGGGCTGACGGCGAATCGTATCCAGTGGATCGCCGGCATCATCAACGGCACGACGAATTTCATCCTTTCGGAAATGCGCGACAAGGGAATTTCTTTTGATGTCGCGTTGAAGGAAGCGCAGCAGCTTGGTTATGCCGAGGCCGACCCGACTTTCGATATCGAAGGGGTCGACGCGGCACACAAGATTACGATTTTGTCGGCACTCGCCTTTGGCATTCCGATGCAATTCAATCGCGCGTACGTGGAAGGCATCAGCAAGCTTGAAGCCGCCGATATCAAATATGCGGAACAGCTTGGCTACCGCATCAAACTTTTGGGCATTGCCAAATGGCGTGTGGGCGGCGTTGAATTGCGCGTGCATCCCACACTGATTCCGGCGCGCCGCTTGATTGCTAATGTTGAAGGCGCGATGAACGCGATTTTGGTGCAAGCCGATGCGGTCGGTTCGACCATGTACTACGGCAAAGGCGCCGGTGCCGAGCCTACTGCCTCGGCCGTGATTGCCGATTTGGTCGACGTGGCGCGCCTACACACCGCATCGCCCGAGCATCGCGTACCGTCATTGGCCTTCCAGCCCGACGCAGTAAAGGACACCTCGGTGATGCCCATTGCAGACATTGAAAGCGGCTATTACTTGCGCCTGCGTGTCGAAGACAAGCGTGGCGTATTGGCCGATATCACTCGCATCCTTGCCGACCAGCAAATTTCCATAGATGCGATGATTCAGCGTGAACCCGGCGAAGGCGAATCGCAAACCGACATCATCATGCTGACTCATGTGACACAGGAAAAATTCGTTGATGCGGCGATTGCAAAAATTGAAGCATTGAGCGTGGTGACGCAAAAAGTTGTGCGCTTGCGGATGGAAGACCTCGGCTAGTTCGACTCCGCTATGAAATATATTTCGACTCGAGGATCGGTTGCAGCACAACAATTCAGCAATATTTTGCTGGGGGGACTGGCGGCTGATGGCGGTCTGTTTATGCCGCAAAGCTATCCGCAAATTGCCGACAAACTTGAAGCATGGCGAAGCCTGAGTTATGCCGAATTGGCTTTTGAGATTTTCAGTTTGTACGTCGACGACATTCCCGCCGTCGATTTGCGTGCGTTGTGCGAGAAAACCTACACCGCCGAAAATTATCGCTGGTGCCGTGCGGGAAAGAATCCGAATGAAATCGCCCCGTTGACTACTATCGCGCCAAATTTTCATTTGCTCGAATTGTCCAATGGCCCGACGCTGGCCTTCAAAGACATGGCGATGCAATTGCTCGGCAATTTGTTTGAATACACCTTAGCCAAGCGTGGCGAGCGCATCAATATTCTCGGCGCAACTTCCGGTGATACCGGCTCGGCAGCTGAATATGCGATGCGTGGCAAACATGGTGTGCGGGTTTTTATGCTCTCGCCGCAAGGCAAGATGAGTGCATTTCAGCGCGCGCAGATGTATTCCTTAAGCGATACCAATATCTTCAACATTGCCGTGCGTGGCATGTTTGACGACGCGCAGGATGTGGTCAAACTGGTGTCGAACGACGCGGCGTTCAAGTCCAAATACAAAATCGGCGCGGTCAATTCGATTAACTGGGCGCGCGTGATGGCGCAAGTGGTGTATTACTTCAAAGGTTATTTTGCAGCCACCACAGCGAATGATCAACGCGTAGATTTTTGCGTGCCATCCGGAAATTTCGGCAACATCTGCGCCGGCCATGTCGCTCGCCAAATGGGGCTGCCAATTTCGCGCTTGGTGTTGGCGACCAACGAAAATAATGTGCTCGATGAATTCTTCCGCAGCGGCATTTATCGGCCGCGAACCGCCGCGCAAACATTGGTGACTTCCAGCCCGTCAATGGATATTTCCAAAGCCTCGAATTTTGAGCGTTTTATTTTTGATTTGGTCGGACGCGATCCGGCGACGATGCGCGCTTTGTGGAATCAACTTGCCTCTCCCGATGCTGGATATTTTGATTTGAACCCCACGCCCTACATGGCCGGGCTTACGCGATATGGCTTTTGCTCGGCCAGCAGCACCCACGCTGATCGGCTTGAAATGATTCGTTCGATGTGGCAGCAACACGAAATCATGATTGATCCACACACGGCTGATGGCATACACGTCGCACAAAAATTTCGGCTAGCCAATGTGCCGATGGTGGTGCTGGAAACCGCTCAAGCGGCGAAATTTGCCGAGACGATTAACGAAGCTATCAATCGCCAACCGTTACGACCTACGTCACTCAATGGCATCGAAAATTTGCCGCAGCATGTTTATGTGATGGATGCCGACGCGCAAAAAGTTAAGTCGTTTATTGTGGAGCATTGTCAGTGAGCGAGCATTTGTTGCGCCATCAACTCAACGCTGAGTTCCATGCGCGACCGCCGCTGCCGCTAACCGGCTCAACCCGCATCCGGCATTTGGCGTTTTTGCCCGATACAGCAGATTCCGTTTCTCAGCGCGCTTATCTTGACCGCCTGCTTACCGAAGCCGACTGGGCAATTACCGAGCAATCGGATGCCTATTGCGTGGTCGGTCATGGCGAGGTGAAAGTTCGTTGGGAACAGCACACGGAATTTTCCAGCTTCACGTTGCTTGAACCGCTCGATGCCAATGGCAGCGCGAAATCTGCCCTTGATGCACGCGCCTTGCAGCGTTGGATGGCAGAGATGCCGGGCGAAGCGATTGTCAGTTTGCGCATCGACCATCGTGATGCCAAAGACTTGGCACCCGATACGGTGATGGCCGCGATTTATCCGTCAACGCAGCAAATGGTGGTGTCGCGTATCGTCGATGGCAAGGCTTGGGTATTTACGGATTTTCAATTCGTCGAAGGTGAAGTGAATTTTTTGCTCATCGATGCGGGCATGACGCAGCGTCAAGCCGGACGCACCGCGCAGCGTTTGTGGGAAATTGAAACCTATCGTTTGATGGCTTTGCTGGGTTTGCCGGTGGCCAAAAAAATTGGCACCTGGTTGCGCGAATCCGAACAAAAACTCGCCGCACTGACTGACAAAATTGGCGACGCGCGATCGACACTTGATGAGCACGCGGCGCTGGTGACGCTGTCGAATCTGGCGGCTGAAGTCGAAAATTCGGTGGCGCGAACCGCGTTTCGATTCGGCGCGGCACGCGCCTATTCGACCATTGTGATGCAGCGGATTGGCGAGTTGCGCGAAGAGCGGATTACCGGTTTCCCGACGCTCAAGGAGTTCATGGAACGCAGACTTGCACCGTCAATGAACACCTGCGTGGCGATGGCGACGCGGCAAAGCGAATTGTCCAGTCGCGTAGCACGCAATTCGCAATTACTGCGGACGCGAATAGAAATCGCGCTCGAGCAACAAAATCAGGAATTGTTGAAGCAAATGAATCAGCGCGCGCGGCAGCAATTACATTTGCAGGAAACCGTGGAAGGCTTGTCGGTGGTGGCGATTAGCTACTACGGCTCACAGCTCGTGCATTACTTGAGCGTGGGCGCGATGGTGGCGGGGATTGCGGTAGTGCCGGAATATGCCACCGCGATATCGATTCCGCTGATTGCGCTTTCGGTGTGGGGTAGCTTGCGACTACTGCGGCGGCGCGCTAGTTAGCATCGCTGTCCCGGATTGAAATGCGTCAGAGGTAAATGACGGCTGGAAAGACGGTAACGGCAAGCACCAAGACCAGCCATTCGGCATTGTGTCGTGCCAAAAATCCGGTGAAATGCATGATGAGAACGACGATGGCGATCAGGTAATAAAGAATAAAAAGCATGACGGTCTCCGAATGTCTTTTGGCACAAGCATTTTGCTGCGCGTTGATGTTAGTAAGCCGCTAAATAGGCACAGTTTTCGCGATTTCTACGGTTGATTCTAACATCAACTATCAGTAATCACGGCGATAGCGAGCGGTTTAAGCTTGAACGGAATTTCCTGACCACGACGCGCACGTGCGCCTTTGAATGCGGCCTGCTCGCGGACACTTAGAACCTGCTCAGAGCGTTTGCCGCCACGCCCGCTGCCGCTGATTAAGAGCTTCTCGCCATTGGTCACAGCGACACCCACAACTTCATCCGCTTTACCCAAATCAATCAGCATCAGGCCTTTGCCTTTGGCCATGACTTTAAGCTCGCTCAACGGGAACATCAGCAGGCGACCGGCCTTGCTCAGCACTGCAACCAGTGGCGACGGCGTGTTACCAGCACCAACTGGCGCAACGGGCAAGGGGCTTTCATTTTTCTCCAATGCCAGAAATCCCTTGCCTGCTTTGTTGCGGCCAACCATATCAGCGACGCAAGTGATGAAGCCATAGCCGCTACTGCCAGCGACCAGAAACTGCGCGGCCAAATCAGCGCTGAGTATTTGCGCCAATTTGCCATCGTCCTGGAAATCAACCAGCGTGGAAATCGGCAAACCATCACCGCGACCACCGGGCAAATCAGACACTTTGATCGAGTACGCACGGCCTTTACTGTCGATGACAACCAGCTGCCAGACCGTGCGTGACTCCATTACCGCGAACGGAAAATCACCGGCCTTGTAGGTGATGGTCGACGGATCGACGCCATGTCCCTGACGCGAGCGCACCCAGCCGTTTTTGGAAACAATCAGCGTGACAGGTTCATCCGCTACGGCAATTTCGCTCGACATCATTGGCGCGACAGCCTCCATCAAAGTGCGTCGGTCGTCGCCAAATTTTTTCGCGTCATCGGCGATTTCTTTGAGGATGAGTTTGGTTAATTCCTTTTTATCGTCGAGCAGCGTGTTGAGCTGACCTTGTTCAAGACGTAATTCGCCCAGTTCCTTTTCTATGCGGATGCCTTCAAGTCGCGCCAGCTGGCGCAAGCGGATTTCCAAAATATCTTCAGCCTGCGTTTCGCTCAAAGCAAATTCGGCAATTAGCGCAGGCTTGGGCTCGTCCGATTCACGGATGCAGCGGATGACTTCTTCGATCCGCAAAAATACCATCATGCGGCCTTCGAGAATATGAATCCGGCGCAAGACTTCGTTTAAGCGATGGCGCGTACGACGCTCCACCGTCGCGAATCGAAACGCAATCCACTCGTGCAAAATTTGTATCAGGCCTTTTTGCTGTGGCCGCCCACCCTGCCGCCCGTCTTGATTCGCTTCGATTTCTGCAAGCCGCCCGACCATGGTCAAATTGACCGATACGCTGGCCTCCAAACTGGTGTGGGCGAGCAGCACCGCCATGAATTCTTCTTGGCTCAAGCGCGAACTTTTCGGCTCCAGCATGATGCGCACGGCTTGCTGGTCGCTCGATTCGTCGCGCACGCTGTCGAGCACGCCGAGCACTAGCACTTTGAGATTTTTCTGCTCTTGCGTCACATCCTTCTTGCCCATGCGCGGCTGCGGATTGGACAGGGCTTCAATTTCTGAAAGCACTTGCGCGACCGACACGCCATGCGGCAGTTCGTCAATCACAATGCGCCATTGCCCGCGCGCCAGTTCTTCGACATGCCAGCGCGCCCGCATGCGCAAACTGCCGCGACCATTGGTGTAGATATCGACGATGTCCTTGCTCGCCGTAATCAATTGACCACCGCCCGGGAAATCCGGCCCTGGCAACACTTCCATCACTTCGGCCAGTGTGGCGTTAGGGCGCTTAATCAACAGGCGCGTCGCTTCGGCAACTTCGCGCAAATTGTGCGGCGGAATTTCCGTCGCCATGCCCACCGCAATGCCCGACGCGCCATTGAGCAACACCACTGGCAGCCGTGCAGGCAGTAATTGCGGCTCGGTCATCGAGCCGTCGTAATTCGGCAAAAAATCTATCGTGCCTTTATCAATTTCACCCAACAACAATTCCGCAATCGGCGTTAGGCGACACTCGGTATAACGCATCGCGGCCGCGCCATCGCCATCACGCGAACCGAAATTACCTTGCCCGTCGACCAGCGGATAACGCAAAGTGAAATCCTGCGCTACCCGTACCATCGCGTCGTAAATACTGGTGTCGCCGTGCGGGTGATATTTGCCGATGACGTCGCCGACCACCCGCGCACTTTTGACATGCTTGGATGAAGCCGACAAACGCATCTCATTCATCGCATAAAGAATGCGGCGTTGCACCGGCTTGAGCCCATCTTCGACTTGCGGCAACGCGCGAGCGCGCACGACACTCATTGCATAGGCGAGATAAGCGCGCTCGGCATAGGCGGCAAGCGGCAATGAATCACCATCGCCCATAGCCCCACCAGTTGGTGCTGGTGACACGCCGTTGGGAGGGGGGGGGGGTGACTGTGGCGTTGCTACGTCGTCAAACAAATCAGGGGTTTCGTTATCAACGATCATCACAAATCCGCCTCTACCAAATGCCCATTCAATTCCATCCAGGCACGGCGGCCGGAGGCTTCACCTTTGCCCATTAAAAGATTGAATAATTTA
>JANYAW010000376.1 GCA_025361105.1 Rhodocyclaceae bacterium
TGACTTTATGTTTCATCGCCCGACTCCTTACTCGTGCCCTTGCACACTTCCCTACAAACTCGCGCCACCGCAGCCGTCGCATCGGGCTTGGCCAGTGCGTACGCCTTTTGCGCCATCTGCGCCAACTGCTCGCGAGGAACCAAACTTATGGCTTTGAGCCGGTCAGGATTCAACTCAGTTTGCGGCAACAAAAAAGCCGCACCCGCGCGAGCCAAAAATTGTGCGTTGAAAGTTTGATGATCGTCCACCGCCGCCGGAAACGGCACCAGCAAACTGGCCACGCCTGCCGCCGCCAACTCAGCAATCGTCAGCGCTCCAGCACGGCAAATCACCAAGTCCGCTTGCGCATAGGCGCTAGCCATGTTGTTGATAAACGGCGCGCATTGCGCATGCACATCGAGGGCAGCGTAGAGCACCGCGACCTCGTTGAATTCCTGCGCGCCAGTTTGATGCATCACTTCCGGACGCTCAGCTTCATCAATCAGCGCCAAGGCACGCGGCACATTTTCGTTCAGCGCGCGCGCACCCAAACTGCCGCCGATGACCAAGATTTTTAGTGCGCCACTACGCTCGGCATATCGCTCAGTTGGTGCCGCATTTTCCCCAATTGACACGTCGTTGATTTCAGGTCGTACCGGATTGCCAACCCACTCACCATCTTTGAGCGTGTTTGGAAAGCCAGTGAGCACACGAGTCGCTACTTTCGCCAACACGCGATTCGCCAATCCGGCGACGGAATTTTGCTCATGCAATACCAGCGGAATTCCCTTAAGCACCGCCATCATTCCGCCTGGAAAGCTGATATAACCGCCGAAACCCAAAACCACATCCGGCTGAACGTGGTCGAGTTGCAAATACGCTTGGTAGAAACCGCGCAACAAATTAAATGGCAGCATGATTTTTCGCAGCAAGCCTTTGCCGCGCAGCGCCGAAAACCGCACCCACGCCATCTCGTAGCCACGCCCTTCGGTAAGCTTGGCTTCCATGCCATCGGGATTTCCCATCCATGCAATCTGCCAGCCTTCGAGCTTCATCCGCTCGGCCACCGCAATCCCCGGCATGATGTGCCCACCGGTACCGCCGGCCATGATCAGCAGTTTTTTCATACTTGTTGCCCGCGCATCATCTGACGGTTTTCCCAATCAACACGTAGCAAAATTCCCAGCGCAATGCAGTTGGCGAGAATGCCCGAACCGCCAAAACTCATCAGTGGCAAGGTGAGACCTTTGGTCGGCAACAGCCCCATATTCACGCCCATGTTGATGAAGCTTTGCACGCCGAGCCAAATGCCGATGCCTTGTGCCACCAGAGCGGGATAAATCCTATCGAGCAAGAGCGATTGTTTGCCAATGGCGAAACAGCGCTGTACCAACACCGCAAACATGCAGACGACGATGGCGACGCCGACAAAACCGAGTTCTTCGGCGATCACCGCGAGTAAAAAATCGGTATGCGCTTCGGGTAGGTAAAACAACTTCTCGACACTCGCACCGAGTCCCACGCCTAGCCATTCACCACGACCAAAAGCGATGAGGGCGTGTGAAAGTTGATAGCCCTTGCCGAGCGGATCTTGCCAGGGGTCCATAAAGCCAAAAATTCGCTCACGTCGATAAGGTGAGGACCAAATCAAAATCACAAACGCAATGGCCATCACGACGATGAGCACGGCAAACAAGCGTGCGTTGATGCCACCCAAAAACAATATCCCGATCGCAATACTGACAACCACCACGAAGGCACCAAAATCCGGTTCGCGCAACAGTAGGGCGCCGACCATCACCATCACTATCGCCATTGGCACGAAGCCGCGCCGAAAGCTGGTCATATCGGCCAACTTTCGTGTCGTGTAATCCGCTGCGTAGAGCACCGCGAATAATTTCATCAGCTCCGACGGTTGCAAGTTCGCCGGACCAAAGGCCAACCAACGTTGCGCACCATTGACCGATCGCCCGATGAAGGGAATCAATACCAACAACAACAGCAACACGCCGAGCGCAAATGCCCACGGCGAAACTTGTTGCCACAAGCGCAACGGGATTTGAAATGCGGCGATGCCCGCGACCGTGCCGACGACTAGAAAAATGCTGTGACGAATCAAAAAATAATTTGCGCGGTGGCCGGTAAATCCGCTGCCTTCGGCCATTGCAATCGAGGACGAATAAACCATCACCAGACCCAGCATCAATAAGCCCAGCGCCGACCAAACCAACATCCGGTCTAGCTCATCACCGAGCTTGCCTTGTGCATTCAAATATTGACTGGCAGCGGTCACGACAATTCCTTGACGGCGGCGACGAAAACTTGCGCGCGATGTTCGTAATTGCGATACATGTCGTAGCTGGCACAGGCAGGTGAGAGCAGCACGGCATCACCGCGCTGCGCGAACTTGCGCGCGCGCATCACGGCATCCGTCATATCACTGGCGGATTCCATCTGCACGCCGCAATTGACCAAGGTTTTTTCAATCAGCGGTCCGTCACGGCCTATCAATACCACCGCTCGGGCATGACGCTTGATGGCCTTGGTCAGATACGAGAAATCCTGCCCTTTGCCATCGCCACCGAGTATCACCACCACCTTGCGCTGCAAGCCTTCGAGCGCAGCAACAGTCGCGCCGACGTTGGTACCTTTGGAATCGTCGTACCAACTCACGCCATCAATTTCGGCGATTTTTTCAACGCGATGCGGCAGACCTTTGAACGATTTGAGTGCGGGAACGAAACGTGCAGCCTCAAAACCCAACGCACAACACAGCGCCAACGCCGCCATCGCGTTGGCCGCATTGTGCAAGCCACTCATCGCCAGTTCATCCACCGGCATCAAGGCTTGCTCACCTTGCACTATCCAAAGTGCGCCAGCAACTTCTTTCAGGCCAAAGTCCTTGCTACTGGTCGGTGCATCGAGACCAAAACTTATAGCCTTGCGACCAACCAGCGTCATACGTTTGACGCGACTATCCTGGCGGTTAATCACCTGCACACCGTCGCCCTGAAACACCCGCGCCTTGGTCAATGCGTAGTCGCTGAGATCAATGTAGCGATCGAGATGATCGTCGGAAATATTAAGCACCGTTGCAGCCGTCGCCGCGAGACTTTCTGTCGTCTCCAATTGAAAGCTGGATAGCTCCAACACCCATACGTCGGGCAAAGTTCCTGTGTCTTGAAAGACCATCAATGCGGTCAGCGCCGCCGGCGAAATATTGCCGGCGACGCCGACTCGCTTGCCAACAGACGCCAGCAAATGGCCGGTTAGCGCGGTGGTGGTCGTCTTGCCATTGGTGCCGGTGATGGCGACTACCGGCGCGGCAGGATTTGTATCGGCAAGCGCACGCAATCCTTGTGCAAACAATTCGATTTCACCAATCACCGGAATGCCCGCAGCACGCGCATGAATCACCACCATCAGTCCGCCTGATAGACCGGGCGATAAAACCAAAACGTCAATTCCAACCAGCAAGGATTTATCAAATTCTCCGGCAACAAATTCAAACTGCCCAGCGTGCCAGTTGGTGCTGGCGACACGCCGTTGCAACTCGCCCAAATACGGTGGCGCTGTTCTGGTGTCTGCGACGCGGACGCGCGCACCTTGGCGGCAGCACCACAATGCTGCGGCGAGGCCTGATTCACCAAGGCCGAGAACGAGAACGTGTTTGTTGGCTAACATTACGCGCAGCGCAGTTTCAACGCAGTTTCAACGTGGACAGCCCAAACAACACCAGCAAAATCGTGATGATCCAAAAGCGCACCACGACTTGCGTTTCTTTCCATCCGGTTTGTTCAAAGTGATGATGCAGCGGCGCCATCAGGAAAATGCGGCGGCCGGTACCGTAGCGGGCTTTGGTGTACTTGAACCAGCTCACTTGCAACATCACCGAGATGGTCTCGGCAACGAACACGCCGCCCATGATGAACAGTACGATTTCTTGACGCGCCACAATCGCCACCGCGCCCAATGCCGCGCCTAGCGCCAGCGCGCCGACATCGCCCATGAAGACTTCGGCAGGGTAAGCGTTGAACCATAAAAATCCTAAACCGGCACCGGCCAGCGCGCCGCAAAACACCGTCAGTTCGCCCGCACCGGGAATGTAAGGCAGCAGCAAATATTTTGAAAAAACCGCGTTACCCGCCACGTAGGCAAAGATGCCCAAAGCCGCGCCGACCAACACCGTAGGCATGATTGCGAGGCCATCCAGACCGTCGGTCAAATTCACTGCGTTACTCGTTCCGACGATGACTAAATAGGAAAGAATGATGAAACCGAACACGCCAAGCGGGTAGGACACCGTCTTGAAAAACGGCACGATTAAATCTGCCTTGCTCGGTAATTCCATAGTGAATCCGCTGGCTACCCAGTGATAGACCAACTCCAGAACTTTTTCGTTGTTCGGTGCTGAAATCGAAAACGCAAGATAGGTAGCGGCAACAATGCCAATGACTGATTGCCAGAAAAATTTACTGCGCGCGGAAAGGCCAGCCGGATTTCGGTAGACCACTTTGCGCCAATCGTCGACCCAACCGATTGCGCCGAAACCCAAGGTAACAATCAGTACTATCCAAACGAAGCGATTCGATAAATCGGCCCACAAGACGGTCGACACAGCGACCGAAATCAAAATCAGCGCACCGCCCATGGTCGGCGTTCCGGTTTTTATCAAATGGGTTTGTGGGCCGTCGGTACGTACCGATTGGCCGATTTTTTTTGCCGCCAACCAACGGATCAACATCGGACCAAATACGAATGAAATCGTCAGCGCGGTCATGGTCGCCAACACCGCACGCAAGGTAATGTAAGTGAATACATTGAAACCGCGCATGTCTTGCGCCAACCATTGAGCGAGTTCAAGCAGCATATGCGCTTCCCATCCTGAAATTGTTCATTTAGATTCTTCCGTCACCGCGTCCGCCACCCGCTCCATGCGCATGAAACGCGAGCCTTTGATGAGCACCGTGGTCTGTTCGTTTAATTCGCTGAGCAAGTTTTTTATCAATGCGTCGACCTGGTCAAAATGAATCGCGCCAGCGCCGAAATTCGCCACCGTCGCGCGTGAATGCTGACCCAGACACAGCAACAAATCGATGCCATGACTCTTGGCATAGCCACCGATTTCATCGTGATATTGACCGGCTTGTTCGCCAACTTCGCCCATGTCGCCAATCACCAAAATTCGTTTGCCGGGAATCGCTGCCAACACATCTACCGCCACGCGCACCGAATCAGGATTAGCGTTGTAACTATCGTCAATCACCACTGCGCCGGCGCGTCCGCGCCGGCGTTGCAAGCGGCCTTTGACGGCTGAAAAATTTTCCAATCCGCGCACTACTGCTTCGAGTGGAACACCGATTGCCAGACTCGCCGCCGCCGCCATCGCAGCGTTGCGCGCGTTGTGTTCGCCGGGCACCGCGAGCGAAATTTCACATGCACCCCACGGACTTTGCAGCGACAAACGCCCGCCCAAACCAGTGGCATGGAAGCTCACCGCGACATCGGCATTGCTGGCGAATCCAGCGCTCAAAACTTGACGCACACCGGCCTGTTCGCGCCACAAACCGGCGTAGTCATCGTCGGCGTTAATCACTGCTATTCCGTCGGGTTGCAGCGCATCAATCAGCGCCGCGTGCTCAATGGCCACCGCGCGCACGGTTTTCATAAATTCCTGGTGCTCGCGTTGCGCGTTGTTGATTAGCGCCACGGTGGGTCGCGCGACTACCGCCAAGACGCTAGTCTCGCCCGGATGATTCATGCCGATTTCCAGCACGGCTGCTTGGTGTTCGGTACGCAGGCGCAACACCATCGTCGGCAAACCGATTTCGTTGTTGAGATTTCCACTGGTCGCAAGCATATGTTGCTCGCCAAAATGCGCGGCGAGAATTGCTGCGCACATCCCCTTCACCGTGGTCTTGCCATTGCTGCCGACCACGCCGATCACCGGTACAGAAAATTTTTTCCGCCAATGCGTAGCGAGACGCGCAAGTCCATGCAATGGCTCGTCGACGATCAACAATCCGGGATGTGGATTTTGTTCGGCGTAACGCGCATTGACCACTGCCGCCGCTGCGCCGCGCGCCAATACATCGACGACGAAATCGTGTCCGTCAAAGTGTTCGCCCTTGAGCGCGACGAACAAGTCACCCACATTAATGCGTCGCGAATCCGTCGACACCGCGTGGATAACTTGATCGCTCAGCGCCGCGTCACAACGCGTATCCAATGCGTTTGCAGCCTCCGCGATAGTGAACATATTCACCATATTCACAGGGGCTGCTCCACCGTCATGCCACCACTTTGACGGCGTGTCGCCAGCACCAACTGAGCAGTTTGCAAATCGGAGAAAGGCCATCGCACGCCCTTGATTTCCTGATACGGCTCGTGTCCTTTTCCAGCCAGCAGGATTACATCCTGGCTACTCGCGGCGCTAATCGTTGCATGGATGGCCAGGCCGCGATCCAGCTCGACTTGGGGTCGGCCATGCATCCCTTTGAGAATGTCACTAATAATGACTTGCGGATCTTCATTACGCGGATTGTCGCTGGTGACCACCACGCGATCAGCGAACGTCTCGGCCACCGCGCCCATCTGTGGCCGTTTGCCCGCGTCACGCGCGCCGCCGCAACCGAATACGCAATGCAATTTTCCGGCACGGCTATCCGCCGTTTCGCGCAATACCGAAAGTGCTTTTTCCAATGCATCCGGTGTATGCGCATAATCGACTACCACCAGCGGCTCGCCTGCACCACCGATGCTTTGCATGCGCCCGGGCGGAGCAAGGATTTGCGTTAGCGCATTGGCGATACTTTGTAGGCCGTGCCCACGCGCCAGCAATGCACCAATCACTGCCAAAAGATTTGCCGCGTTGAAGCGCCCGACCACCGGCGCGTTGATGTGCTGGCCGTCCAAATCGAAGGCCAATCCTGCCGCGCGGAAAGCTAAATTTCTCGCCACCAGGATTTGATCGCACTGAACTTCATCACCGATTTCGTCGTTGAGCGTGTAGCCGATGGTATGCACTTGACCGCGTAATTTTGCCGCCAACTCACGGCCAAAATAATCGTCGAGATTCAGCACTGCTGCCGCAAGTCCCGGCAGCAGAAACAGCGCTTTTTTGGCCTCGGCGTAACTCGCCATATCACCGTGGTAGTCAAGATGATCGCGTGACAAATTGGTCAGAATGGCGACCTTGAATTCGATGCCATCAACGCGATGTTGATGCAAACCAATTGACGAAACTTCCATCGCGCAGGCCTGTGCTTGTTGATTCACAAAACCCGCCAGCGTCGCCTGCGTTGTTATCGCGTCGGGTGTGGTGTTGGGGCTTTCCATCAAGGCATCAGGAAAACCGTTGCCCAATGTGCCGATCACCGCACAGCAATCATCGAGCCGGTTCATTGCTTGCGCGATCCATTGTGACACTGATGTCTTGCCATTGGTTCCGGTGACACCTGCGAGCCAGAGTTTTTGTGATGGATGGCCGTAAACTTCGCCTGCCAATTCGCCGATGAAACCTGCGATGTTTGAGGCAGTTAGCAACGGCGGCGAAGTGGGGGTTTCGCGAAGCTCTGCTTCGCGCCCACGTAGCGGCTCGGCTGTACTAAGCCGAGACTCCACACCAGCACCAACTGGCGTTTTTCCACTTTCATAAATCACCGCCACCGCGCCATTTTTTATTGCTTGCGCAAGATAATCACGGCCATCAACCTGCGCGCCTTTCATCGCCACAAATACATCGCCTGCGCGCACACGACGCGAATCCGAACACAGACTTTGTACCACAACGCCAGCCGCTTTGAGTTCCGCGAGCACAGATTTCGCGTCGCTCATATGCCCTCCTTGACGACTTCTGCATTGTCGATTTGCAGCGGTACGAGCGGTGCGTCCGGCGCGACACCGAGGCTGCGCAAGGCACCGGCCATCACGCTGGCAAACACTGGAGCGGCGACATCGCCACCAAAATGCTTTGCGCCGGACGGCTCATCGATCATCACCGCCACAATCAGACGCGGTGCAGACGCAGGTGCAAAACCGACAAATGAGGAAACATATTTGTTGGCATAAACACCGCCTTCAACTTTGTGCGCCGTACCTGTTTTGCCGGCCACCCGATAGCCAGGTATTTGCGCTTGCGGTGCGGTGCCTCCGTTTTGCACGGCAAGCTCCAACATGGCGCGAACTTCATGTGCGGTTTTTGGCGAGAACACGCTCACACCGTTTGCTGGTGGCGCATCAAGGCGCAGCAAAGATAGCGGCACGATGTCGCCATCGCGCGCAAAAACTTGATAGGCGCGAGCGATTTGCATCAGCGTCACCGAGATGCCGTGGCCATAGGACATGGTGGCTTGCTCGATGGGTTTCCATGTTTTGGCCGGACGCAATCTGCCGCCCACTTCGCCGGGGAACCCAAGTTTGGTCGAACTGCCAAAACCGAGCGAATCGAACATCGCCCACATATCGGATGCGCTCATCTGTGCAGCGATTTTTGCGGCGCCGATGTTGGAAGATTTTTGTATGACTTGCGCGACCGAAAGCAGGCCATGCACATGTGCATCAGAAATTGTTGCGGTGCCAATAGTCATCTTGCCCGGCGCAGTTTGTATCGTCGTCTCGGGACGTACTTTGCCTTCCTGCAAGGCCAGTGCTACGGTGAAGGGTTTCATCGTCGAGCCCGGCTCGAAGCTGTCGGTCACCGCGCGATTACGCAATTGCGCACCGACCAGATGTTGCCGATTATTCGGGTTATAAGTTGGCAAATTGGCCAGCGCCAAAATTTCGCCGGTGTGTGTATCAACCACCACAATGCCGCCCGCTTTGGCGTGGTTCTCGACAATCGCTTGTTGTAAATAGTGATAAGCCAGATATTGAATTTTTCCATCGAGCGCGAGCGCGATGTCTTTGCCTTCAACCGGCGGATGGATGCTTCCCACGTCTTCAACAATACTGCCACGTCTATCTTTGATCACGCGGCGACTGCCCGACTTGCCCGCGAGTTGGCTATTGAACGCCAGCTCTATGCCCTCTTGACCGGCATCTTCGCTACCGGTGAAGCCCAACATATGCGCTGTCACATCGCCCGAAGGATAGTAGCGGCGATACTCGTCTTGCTGGTGAATGCCAGCATATTTATGCGCCGCCACTTGCTCGGCTAGATCGGGCGGAATCTGGCGTTTGATATAAACAAAATCGCGCTCTGAAGCGAGCTTGTGATTCATTTCGCGCAAGTCGATATCAATAAGTTTTGCGAAGTCGCGCGATTGTGCAGGCGTGAGCGAAACATCTTCCGGAATCGCCCACAGCGATTTCACCGGTGTCGACACCGCCAACACATCGCCATGTCTATCGGTTATGCGACCACGTGTGGCAAAAATATCGATCACTCGTTCATAACGTGCGCGACCTTGCTCGCCGAGAAAAACATTGTGGAATCCTTGCAGATAAACCGAGCGCACGATCAGTGCGGCAAATGCCGTCAAAAACAACCAGAGTAGCAGCCGTTGTCGCCAGCTTGGCAGGCGTTGCAACAACAGCGGGCTACGGGTGAAGCGGATGGATTGCATGGTCATTCCGCCATCGCCGGGGTGTTTGCAGCGAGTCCATCAGTGGCGCGCTCCACCAACATGATTTGACCGGGTAGCGGCGTGTACATGCCAAGTTTTTCGCGTGCGACTTTTTCTATGCGCGCATGTCCAGACCAAGTACTTTGTTCAAGCTGTAATTGCCCCCACTCAACATCCAAATCCCGCATGCGTTTTTGTTCGGCTTCCAACTCGGTGAAAAGTCGCCGCGCTCGATGATTGGAATTCACCGCACCCAATGCGCATATCACGACCATCAGCAAAAGAAAAATATTGATGCGCGCCACGTTCAGTCACCCAACTTTTCTGCTATGCGCAACACCGCACTGCGCGAACGCGGGTTCTTGGTGATTTCGATGGCAGAAGGAAAAATCGGCTTGCCGATTAAGCGCATTTGCGGGACGGGTAAATCGGCTGCGCGAACCGGAACGCCCTTGGGCGGCTGCGGCGCAGTGGCCGCATTGCGCAAGGCTTGCTTGACGATACGATCTTCAAGCGAATGAAAACTTATCACTGCCAGGCGGCCTCGATTCGCCAGTCGCGCGATCGCGATTGGCAGCGTTAACGACAGCTCCTCAAGCTCCCGATTGATGTAAATCCGTAGAGCCTGGAAAGTCCGCGTCGCCGGATGTTGCCCGGGTTCCCGCGTGCGGACGACTTGCGCCACGAGCGTGGCAAGTTGTCCTGTCCTTGAAATACTGCACTCGGCCCGAGCAGCAATAATCGCCTTTGCAATCGCATGAGCAAACCGTTCTTCACCATAGTTTTTTATAACCTCCTTAAGTTCCGACTCCGTTGCCCGCGCCAAAAAATCGGCCACGGTTTCCCCCTGCGTCGTATCCATGCGCATATCCAGCGGCGCATCGAAACGAAAACTCATGCCGCGCTCTGGCGTATCCAACTGCGGCGACGACACACCGATGTCGAGCAACACGCCGTCGACTTGACCGACACCCAATGCATCGAGTGCTTGACTCAAGCGACTGAAATGTTGGTGCACCAGCATGAAACGTGAATCTTTGATCGCGCTGCCCGCTTCGATGGCAGCGGGATCTCGATCCAAAGCAATCAGCCGACCGGATTCGCCCAATGCCGCCAAAATTGCGCGGCTGTGCCCGCCGCGGCCAAAGGTCGCATCGAGGTAAATTCCTGAAGGATTGATATTTAGCGCCGCAACCGCCTCGGTCAGCAGCACCGCAACGTGTTGTGGTGTGCTCACAGGACAAGGTTTTCCAGTCCTGGTGGCAGCGGTAAAGTGCCAAACGTCGACGCTTTGGCTTGTTGCGCACGCCACCGCGTGTCCGACCAGACTTCAAATTTATTGCCTTGGCCGACAAAGAAAATATCTTTTTCCAAGGCCGCAAAATCACGCAAACTTGGCGGCACCAAAACACGACCAGCACCATCAATTTCCACATCGTCCGCTTGACCGACGATCAGACGCTGAATGAACGCCGCCTGCGGATTCAAGTTGGATGCCGACATGATTTGCGCACGTATCGGCAACCACGTCGGCTGCGGATACAAGGTCAAACAGCCATCAGGATGCGCGGTGAGTACAAACCGCCCTTCGCCCGCCGCTTGCAAGCCCTCACGATGCTTGGCCGGCACCACCAGACGGCCTTTGGCATCGAGATTTAACGGCGCAGCACCTTGGAACATCCTGACTCCCTCGTAGGCCGAGAGATTTTGGTGTTCCAGAACAATTCACCACCATCTCCCACTAGAAACTACTTTATGCCACCTTTTTCCCCTCGTCAATCGAAACTGCCAAGAAAACGCAGTTTTTTCAGTTGTAACAAGGGGTTAGCGATGCTAGTTGGGAATTTTTTTGACGTGAAAGTTGAATAAAATCAATGTCGTTAGGCGCCAATGTGAAAGTGATTTAAGAGGTTGATAACAATTTGCTGTTACTTGGGAAAAGCCAAAGGAATTTTGACAGCGTGCCGCCAGCACCAACTGAGCGAACGACGCGCCCCGCTAACTCGCCATCAATTCGCCCATGCGCACGGCGCGCTCGGCTTGCCAGTCTTCGGCGAACTTCACTTTGCCTTTGGGGAACAACATGACGACGGTGGAGCCCAGCAAGAAGCGACCCATTTCTTCGCCTTGTTTGATGATGATGGATTGGTCGCCGTAATGCCATTCGCGTATTGATTTTGAGCGCGGCGGATTGACCACGCCGTGCCATGTTGTGGCCATGCTGCCGACGATGGTTGCGCCGACAAGGGTCAATACAAATGGCCCGACGGCGGACTCGAACACGCAGACTACGCGTTCGTTGCGGGCAAATAATCCTGGCACGCCGCGCGCAGTGGCGGGGTTTACCGAGAACAGTTCGCCGGGCACATAAATCATACGCAGCAAATGTCCGTCGCATGGCATGTGGATGCGGTGGTAATCCTTGGGGCTTAGATAAATCGTGGCGAAGCTGCCGTCTTGAAATTGTCGCGCCAATTTCTCGTCGCCACCAACCAGCGCTGTGGTCGTGTATTGATGCCCTTTGGCTTGGAATATTTGATCCTTTTCGATGATGCCCAATTGGCTAATCGCGCCATCCACCGGGCTGACCATTTTTGCGCTGGCAATTGGTCGCGCACCGCGTTTCAACGGCCGCGTGAAAAATTCGTTGAACGATGAATAGCTGGCAGCGTCGGCGTTGGCGGCTTCGTGCATGTTCACCCCATAGCGCGCGATAAATCGTCGAATCACCCACGTAGTGAGCGCACCTACTTTCAGCGAGGCAAGCGCACCCGCGCAACGCGTGAGTAATTGTTTGGGGATGAATGATTGTAATGCAACGAACTGCGATTCCGTCATACTGAGTCACCGAAAAAAGCCAACCCAAATTATCGACTGAACACGCGGTGGTGTCACTGATAGCCGAGTGTGAAATTGTCGAGTTGCGGTTTTTTTATCGCAGGTCGGTCAGTTGGCGCTGGTAATACGCCGTTAGATGTCGGCGCATCTGGATGCCAACCTTCTTTAAGCCAACGTCCAACTGATCGTGCGTCAGCATACATCGACACCAAGGCGACGCCGAGCAGAATTAGGGTAAAACAAATTAAAGTCAATTGGGATAGCGGCAATCTCGGACAACATCATCTATGGTCTATCGTCCAGTGGAGCAGTCGAGCTAATTGAGCTTAACAGCGGCAAAACGTGCCCGGGTACTCGCCTCGATGCCATCACCAATCCAAAGCGCTCAATTCGCCGCATTGACCATGGCGCACGCTATCATCAAACCATGTTGTCAAACTTATTCACACTGATACTGCTTTTGTCTGCCGCCGTTTGCGGTGTAGCGTTGGCACGTCGACTTAAATTGCCACCGGTTCTGAGCTATTTGCTAATCGGCATCGCGGTCGGCCCACACGGTCTCGCACTACTGCGCGAGACCGAAGAGATTCATGCGCTAGCTGAATTCGGCATTGTATTTTTGATGTTTTCAGTGGGTCTGGAATTTAGTCTCCAGCATCTGAAGGCCATGCGCACCCTGGTATTTGGCTTTGGTGCCACACAGCTCGTGCTGACTGCGCTCGGTGGCGGAATGATTACGTGGTTGGTGTTTGATCAGAGTTGGCGCAGCGGTCTTGTCGTCGGTCTCGCGGTTGCAATGTCGTCGACGGCGATTGTGGCTGGCATGTTGTCTGAGCGCTTTGAGTTGCATTCGCGCTCTGGCAGACAAACAATGGCGGTACTTTTGTTTCAGGATCTGGCGGTTGTTCCCTGCCTGATCCTGCTGCCGGCATTGGCGGGTGCTAGCGACGATTTATTGCACTCACTATTGATTGCCAGCGCAGAAGCAGGCGGCGTTCTTTTGCTGTTGATTTTGATTGGTCAGCGTTTGATGCGACGTGTCTATGACACGGTTGCCGTGTATCACTCCGAAGAGCTATTTGTGCTCACCACACTTTGGATTGTCGTTGGCCTTTCGTTTGCGACGGGTTACGCAGGTTTGTCGTTGGCACTCGGTGCTTTTGTTGGCGGCATGCTGATTTCTGAAACCGCTTATAGACATCAAGTCGAAGCTGATATCCGTCCGTTTCGCGACATTCTGCTCGGTTTCTTTTTTATCACCATTGGCATGATGCTCGACCTTGGCTACGTTATGTTCCACGCCGCCGAACTAGCGATTGCCGTTGTGTTACTGGTCGGTGGCAAGGCCGTTGTCGTGCTGATGATGACCTACGTCGCGAAAAACCCACCCGAGGCCGCGCTGCGAACAGCTGCTCAATTGGCGCAGGCGGGCGAGCTGGGTCTAGTTTTGATTGAACTCGGCAGACAACTTGGTTTGCTTGGCGCAGATGCATTTCAGCTAACGCTTTCCGCGATGCTGCTCTCAATGTTTATTGCACCATTTTTGATAGAGCGGGCAGCACGTCACGCCGGACAATTGAGTCGCGGCGATTGGGCACATAAAGCCAAATCTATACACGATATTTCCACCAAGAGTTTTGGCCTCGAAGGCCACGTCATCATCTGCGGCTATGGGCGCACGGGCGAGCGCATTGGTGAGTTTTTGCATGCCGAAAAGATTCCCTTTTTGGCGCTAGATATCGATCCTCATCGAATCAAACGTGCCGCTGCCGCAGGTGGCTCGGTGCTGTTTGGCAATCCCGACCGCACCGAGGTACTGCAAGCCGCTGGTCTAAAGCGCGCACGCGGAATTTGTATTGCCTATCCTGATAGCCGCGCCGCCGAGCGTGTGGTGTCCACTATCCGGCGCGTGCGTCAGGATATTCCGATCATAGTGCGCGCGATTGACGAAGGTGATGTGGCTCGCCTAATGGCGGCGGGCGCAACCGAAGTGATTCCTGAGGTTTTTGAAGGCGGGTTGCTAATTGCAGCCGAAACGCTTGGGCAAATCGGAATACCGATTGAACGTGCTGTGGAACATGTGCGCATTGCCCGTGCCGCACAGCGTGAGAAACGCACGAAAGCTTGACGGTTGCTGCTGGCGTTGAGTGTCGGCTGTGGACGGACTACCCGATACACACGTGCAAAGCAGTGCTTTGCAAATTCCCTATTACGTCGCCGTTAAAACGCAAGTATCATCTTTCCGTACCAAAAATATCGAAAATTCCCTTTGACGACAGGGTGCTAGCTCCGTATAATGTTGGGTTCATTTGCAATATCCATTTGGAGTCCATCATGTATGCGGTCATAAAAACCGGTGGCAAGCAGTATCGTGTCACGTCCGGTGAAAAACTTAAAGTAGAACAGATACCGGCAGATGTGGGCGCTGAAATCACGCTTGACCAAGTTTTAATGGTCGGCGAAGGTGAAACGGTCAAGATCGGCGCGCCTATGCTCGCTGGTGCCACCGTCACCGCCAAAGTGATTTCACAAGGCCGACATGACAAGGTAAAGATTTTCAAGATGCGCCGTCGTAAGCATTACCAGAAGCACCAAGGCCATCGTCAAAACTTCACTGAAATCGAAATCGGCGCGATTGCGGTCTGATTCGTAGGAGCTAATTCATGGCACACAAAAAAGCAGGCGGCAGTTCGCGTAACGGCCGCGATTCGGAATCGAAGCGTCTTGGCGTCAAACGCTATGGCGGCCAATTGGTTTCTGCCGGCAGCATCATTGTTCGCCAGCGCGGCACCGAATTTCATCCCGGTGACAATGTTGGTATGGGTAAGGATCACACCTTGTTCGCCAAACAAGAAGGCACGGTTCTATTTGCCGTCAAAGGCGCTGCCAGACGACGCGTGGTTAGTATCGTAGTTCCGGCAGCCGCTCCGAGCGTAGCAGCCTAGGTTTTCGTCTTAGCGATGAAAGCCCTATCGTCACGGTAGGGCTTTCTTGCTTTCTAGCCTATGAAATTCTTTGACGAAGCGCGAATTGAAGTTTTTGCCGGTGACGGCGGGAACGGCGCATCCTCATTTCGGCGCGAAAAATACATCCCCTTCGGCGGCCCCGACGGTGGCGATGGCGGGCGCGGCGCTAGCATCTGGGCTGTCGCCGATTGCAATCTCAACACGCTGATTGACTTTCGCTACACGCGCGCATTTCGCGCGCAAAAAGGTGGTAACGGGCGCGGCGCCGATTGCTACGGCAAAGGCGGCGATGACATGGAACTGCGCATGCCGGTAGGTACAGTCGTCACCGATGGCATTAGCGGTGAAGTTATCGCTGACTTGGAGGTCGACGGCAAACGCATGCTGATTGCGCGCGGTGGTCAAGGTGGTTTGGGCAATTTGCATTTCAAATCCAGCACCAATCGTGCGCCGCGGCAGTCAACGCCCGGTGAACCGGGCGAAACCCGTGAGCTGAAGTTGGAACTCAAAGTGCTCGCCGATGTCGGTCTGCTTGGACTACCTAACGCCGGTAAATCCACTTTCATTCGCTCGGTTTCTGCAGCAAAACCCAAAGTCGCGGATTACCCGTTCACTACCTTGCATCCAAACCTTGGCGTCGTTCGAGTTGATCACAACCGAAGTTTTGTGATCGCCGATGTGCCTGGACTAATCGAAGGCGCGTCGGAAGGCGCTGGCTTGGGACATCGGTTTTTGAAACATTTGCAACGCACCGGTCTGCTACTTCACTTAGTCGATATTGCGCCATTTGACACCGAAGTTGACCCTATCCATGACGCACACGCGATTTTGGAAGAGCTAAGAAAATATGACGAATCGCTGTACGCAAAACCACGTTGGCTACTCATCAATAAATCTGATTTGGTGTCGGCGGACGAGCTAGCAGCGCGAGTGAAAAAACTGGTTGCAAGCTATGCGCCCGAAAAGTATTTCGTCATTTCTGGCATAACCGGCAACGGTTGCCAGAACGTTTGTTTTGCCGTGATGGATCATATCGAAGCATTGCGTCGACATGAACGTGCCAGCGTGCCCATCGCCACCCCTGTCGATGCGCCATCAGATTGAGAATGCCAAGCGCATCGTCGTCAAGGTCGGTAGCGCGTTGGTCACCAATAACGGCGAAGGCTTAGACCACGCATTTATCGCCGACTGCGCGCGACAAATTGCATCGCTGCATCAATCGGGGCGGGAAATTCTCCTAGTTTCCTCCGGCGCAATTGCCGCCGGCATGCAACGACTGGGTTGGAAGCAGCGCCCTCACGCCATGCATGAGCTTCAAGCGGCGGCGGCGGTAGGACAAATGGGTTTGGCGCAAGCCTATGAGTCCAACTTCGACAAAATGCAATTGCGTGTTGCGCAAATTTTGCTGACACACGAAGATTTGGCTGACCGCACGCGTTACCTAAATGCGCGATCGACGCTGACTACTTTGCTCGAATTGGGCGTCGTTCCTATCATCAACGAAAATGACACCGTCGTCACCGATGAAATCAAATTTGGCGACAACGATACGCTTGGCGCACTGGTGGCCAATCTTGTTGAGGCCGCTGCGCTGGTCATTTTGACCGATCAAGATGGATTGTTTGAAGCTGATCCACGAAGTAAACCGGATGCGAAATTTGTCATCGAAGGCCAGGCCGACGACCCGCGTTACGAAACGATGGCAGGTGGTGCAGCGAGTAGCTTGAGTCGAGGCGGAATGATTACCAAAATTCGTGCGGCGCAACGTGCTGCCAAGAGCGGCGCGCATACACTTATTGTCAATGGTCGAACGCCAAACTCGCTTGAAAATGCGGTGATCGGAGTCGAAATTGGTACCCTGCTTTTCGCCGTGTCGACACCGCTAGCAGCGCGCAAACAATGGCTCGCAGATCACCTGCAGCTTGCTGGTGACTTGATTCTTGATGACGGCGCAGTTAGTGCATTACGCAATGGGAAAAGTCTTTTGCCGGTCGGCGTAAGCGCTGTGATCGGTGAATTCGAACGTGGCGCGGCCGTTCGTTGTCTGGATTGTAATCAAGTGGAAGTAGCTCGCGGACTGGTCAATTACTCCTCATCAGATGCCAAACGAATTGCCCGTCATAGCACGCAGGAAATTGAGCGTGTGCTCGGTTATCTTAACGACGACGAACTAATCCATCGCGACAATATGGTTTTGATGTAGCGGCGCATCAACATAACGCTAAATTTCGTTCAGCAACGGCGTGTCACCAGCACCAACTGGCTGGTCAAACTCAAAAGCATAAAAAGTAAAAGCCCCAACGAACTCTTGTTCGTTGGGGCTAATGTTGTTGCATGGGGAGTCTGGCGTTGACCTACTTTCTCACACGGTGAAGTGCAATATCATTGGCGCGGAGGCGTTTCACGGTCCTGTTCG
>JANYAW010000383.1 GCA_025361105.1 Rhodocyclaceae bacterium
GCAAGGAAAATCCGCCCTGCGTTTGGCGTTGTGCGCTGGCCCGCTAGATAGCGGGCAAGCGCACGATTGCTTACGATTTGACGTGAAACGCCAAATCGCATTACTTCGCAAACTTACTTTGCCGCTTTTGCAGCAGGACGACGCTTGCTTAAACGATCCACCAAGTCGGCAAGATTGCCTAGTGAAATTAAATGTGCGTGAATCAAACCCAAAATTCCGCTGGTGAATAATTCAAAGACCACTTCTTTATCCAAGGCACGTAATTTCGCTTCGTCAACCACCGACATGCCGTTGAGCCGGAACTGGGTACCGTCATTCAAGCGTGCCACAGAATCAGCATCGCGGAATAAATCCAGCGCATGTAATCGGGTGCAGATTGCCTCAGTTGCCGCTGCGCCTTGCTGAAAATCGCGCATGAAGTTCAGTGCGTGATCAAGTTGTTTGGTGGCCTTACCATCAGCAAACAATGGCTCGCCGACCTTGTCATCAAAGCACGAAGCTTCCGAGTCAATGCACACCACAAACTGACCTTCTTCGCCTTTACCTGGCACAAACGGGTAGCGCCGAACAAATGCGGGAATGTAGCGCGCGTCCCATTTACCGAGGTTATCGACAAACAAATTCTCGGCCTCACGCAAACCGATCAATGCCACTGGAACCAGCCCGGTTTCGCCACGCACAAACACAATGGGATATTCGCGTGAGCAATCACCAAATTCGCTAACCAATAACGGGACAGAATTAACATTGGCCGCATAACGAAAATTGGTAACTTGCTTGACGCGCAAGTTGGCATGGGCTTGTTCGCTGAGGGCGACTACTTTTTCGTAAAACAATAGTTCAGACATTTGCTTCTCCTATAAAACTTTTTGTGTAGTGTTGGTGTTCAGGCTAGAGTTCAGAATTCTTTCACAACGCGGCAAAAGCCATGCGAATAACTCATTCATCACGGCTTCGCGATCAATATCATTGAGCGTCTCGTGCATGCTACCCGTCCACAAGCGTAATGCGCGATCCGAACCACCCCATGCCGCATGAAAAGCTTGGCTGCCTTCTGGGGATGTGAGTGTATCTGCCGTACCATGGAATATGTACAAAGGCAGCGTCAGCTTGCTTGCAGCGGCAAGGTTAGCCGGCATTACCGCCAGCACTTGTGCACCCGTACGCGCCGGTGGTGCACGCAAGCAAACCAGCGGATCGTCACGATAGCGCGCGACTTCGCTGGGGATGCTGCTAATCAGATTGGCATCAAGTGGCTGCGTGCGCAAACGCGGCAGCCAGCGCGAAATGAGCGGAGCCAATTTGACCAGAATCGCGGGCGTGCCTGGCCCAATTTTCAGCGCTGCTGATGAGAGTACTAAACCATGCAAGCTGGTTGTTTTTGCCGCTCGTTGCGAGACCCAACGCACAGCAATTGCACCACCCAAGCTGTGTCCCATCAAAAACAGCGGGCAAGACACCGATGATTGCTTGACGGTCTCCACCAATGTATCAACATCGAGCAAATAGTCATCGAAACTATTAATCCATAAGGCTACGCCTGGCGAGCGGCCATGACCGCGAAGGTCAATTGCGAAGACACCTAAACCTGCGGCGTTGGCGCTTTTTGCAAAGCCGTCATAACGGCCGGAATGTTCTGCCAATCCATGCACCAGCAAAATGATGCCACGTGGTCGTGATGGCATCCATGATTGTCCAAACAAGCGCAGCCCATCCTTGGTTGTGGCAGAAAATTCAGTGTGCAAAGAATCGCTTTTCATGAAATTAGCTTAATTGGCGAAGGCCGCAATGTCGGTTTGTGCGCGTCCCAATATCAGCGCGTGAACATCGTGAGTGCCTTCGTAAGTATTCACTACTTCCAAATTCAGCATGTGGCGAATCACGCCGTATTCATCCGAGATACCATTGCCGCCGTGCATGTCGCGCGCCATCCGCGCAATGTCTAGCGCTTTGCCGCAGGAATTACGCTTCATTATCGAAGTGATTTCCGATGCCGCATTGCCTTCATCTTTCAAGCGACCGAGTCGCAAACAGCCTTGTAAGCCCAGTGCAATTTCGGTTTGCATATCGGCCAATTTTTTTTGTATCAATTGGTTGGCGGCAAGTGGACGACCAAATTGCGTTCTGTCCATCACATATTGCCGCGCACGGTGCCAGCAATCCTCGGCGGCGCCTAACGCCCCCCAAGCAATGCCGTAGCGGGCGGAATTCAAACAGGTAAATGGGCCTTTGAGCCCGCTCACTTTCGGTAGCTCATTTTCATCAGGAACGAACACTTCATCCATCACGATCTCGCCGGTGATCGAGGCACGCAAACCCATTTTTCCGTGGATGGTCGGCGTCGACAAACCCTTCATGCCGCGCTCCAAAATAAAGCCGCGAATTTTGCCTTCGTCACTCTTTGCCCAGACCACAAACACATCGGCAATCGGGCTATTACTAATCCACATTTTTGCGCCAGATATTGAAAACCCGCCGGGCACTTTTTTCGCCCGAGTAATCATCGCGCCAGGGTCAGAGCCGTGATTCGGCTCGGTTAAACCAAAGCATCCTATCCATTCACCGGTCGCCAGCTTGGGCAAATATTTTTGTTTTTGTGCCTCTGAACCAAATTCAAAAATCGGCACCATGACCAAGGAACTTTGCACACTCATCATCGAGCGATAGCCCGAATCCACGCGCTCGACCTCACGCGCAATCAAACCATAACTCACATAGTTCAGCCCCGCACCGCCGTAGGTAGTTGGAATCGTCGTGCCGAGCAAGCCCATCGCACCCATCTCGCGAAAAATTGCCGGGTCGGTAGACTCGTTGCGAAACGCCAGCAACACACGTGGCTGCAATTTGTCCTGGCAATAGGCACGCGCCGCATCCATCAGCATGCGCTCATCTTCACTCAATTGTTGTTCCAGCAGCAGTGGATCTTGCC
>JANYAW010000408.1 GCA_025361105.1 Rhodocyclaceae bacterium
CACTACGCCGAAGGACGCGCGGCGCGTGAGCGCCGCGCGAGGATTGAAACTCCGGTTGTTGGCTTGGTGGGGTCGATGGCGCTCATGACGCGCGGCGCGAGGATTGAAACGTCCTCTTGGAGAATAGCCCACTATGTGCGTGGGTACGACGCGCGGCGCGTGAGCGCCGCGCGAGGATTGAAACTAGATTGGTAAGCGCTTCTATCACGCCGCGCGAGGATTGAAACGCCGTAGCAAATGCGACGGTTTTTCATGGGCGCGAGGATTGAAACATGCGCCGCGCCGTCGCCGTCGCCAGCCGCGCCGCGCGAGGATTGAAACTTGGGTAATGTCCTCGAACACGAAGCCCCACTCCGGACGCGCGGCGCGGGGATTGAAACAACGGTTAAGGCTTGTGGCCTTGGCCGTGGCAGTGACGCGCGGCACGAGGATTGAAACATGGTGGTGACGGTGGGAGCGGTAAGCGTCTCGCGTGGATTGAAACGTCAATGGACAGATCCAATGCTACATTTGCGAGGATTGAAACACTTCGATCTGTAGAGTGAGCAGATCAGCGATTTGACGCACGGTGCGTGGATTGAAACAGAATTTTTTAATATGACGGCGTGTGGCCAGCACCAACTGGCAGCTCGGCGCTCAGTGTTTCAGCGCGGCTGAATTAGCCGCTAAAAAACTCCTTCACCTTGTCCATCCAGCCTTGTGCTTTGGGGTTGTGCAGTTGGGCGTTGCCTTTGCTGATTTCCTCAAATTCGGCGAGCAGTTCGCGTTGGCGGTCGGTTAGTTTGACCGGGGTTTCGACGACTACATGGCAGTGCAGATCGCCAGGGCCGACCGAGCGTATGCCTTTGATGCCTTTGCCACGTAGGCGGAAAATTTTTCCGGTTTGTGTTTCGCTGGGAATCTTGAGCCGCGCGCCACCATCCAATGTGGGTATTTCAATTTCGCCACCGAGTGCTGCGGTGGAAATGCTGATCGGCATTTCGCAATGCAGGTCGTCGTGATCGCGTTTGAAAACGCCGTGTGGTTTGAGGTGAACTTGAATGTACAAATCGCCACTGGGGCCGCCGTTGACACCGGCTTCACCTTGACCGGTGACGCGTATGCGATCGCCTTCGTCGATACCTGAGGGGATTTTGATCGAGTGGGTTTGATGTTGTTTGATGCGCCCCGAGCCTTGGCAACTGGTGCAGGGGTCAGGGATGTATTTGCCGGTGCCGTGGCATTTGGGGCAGGTTTGCTGGATGGAGAAGAAGCCTTGCTGCATACGCACTTGGCCGTGTCCGGCGCAGGTAGGGCAGGTTTTTGGCTGGCTACCTTTTTTCGCGCCGGTACCGCTGCAGGGCTCGCATTCGGCCATGGTCGGGATGCGGATTTTTGTTTCCGTCCCGCGTGCGGCGTCTTCCAAACTGACTTCCAGGTTGTAGCGTAAATCCGAGCCGCGAAACACGTTCGAGCGTCCGCCTTGGCCACCACGGCCTTGACCGAAAATGTCGCCAAAAATATCACCGAAGGCATCGGCAAAACCGCCCATGCCCGCGCCGCCAGCGCCAGCTTGTGGGTCGACACCGGCGTGACCGTATTGGTCGTAGGCGCCGCGTTTTTTTGCGTCCGACAAAATTTCGTAAGCCTCTTTGGCTTCCTTGAATTGGTCTTCAGCTTTCGGGTTGTCAGGGTTGCGGTCGGGGTGATATTTCATCGCGAGTTTGCGATAGGACTTTTTAATGTCCTCTTCGCTTGCGTCGCGGTTAATGCCGAGCACTTCGTAGAAATCGCGTTTTTTAGCCATGATGTCGGGCGGAAACTGAAAAAGTTTTGGGGCGTGTAAAAGTGCGAAGGGAGAATCAGGATTTGCACCCGATTCTCCGTTCGTTCATCGCTCAAAAGCGCTGGTGTTTATGCAGATTTCTTCTCATTCACGTCCGTAAATTCCGCGTCGACCACATTCTCGTCGTGCTTGGCATCGTGCCCTGCATCGCCGTGTTGCCCGCCCGGTGCGCCTGCACCGGCTGCGGCGGCAGCTGGATCAGCGGCATAAATTTTCTCGCCGAGCTTTTGCGAAGCCGTCATCAATGCCTGCGTTTTGGCTTCGATGGTGGCTTTGTCGCTCTCGGCTTTCAGCGCTTCTTCGGCATCTTTAATCGCTGCTTCAATGGCTTCTTTTTCGGCAGCATCAATCTTGTCGCCGTGCTCCGCCAGTGCCTTCTTGATCGAATGCACCATCGCGTCGCAACTGTTGCGCGTCTCGACCATTTCGTGGGCGACCTTGTCTTCTTCCGCATGGGCAGCAGCGTCTTGCACCATGCGATTGATTTCTTCCTCGCTCAATCCGGAATTGGCCTTGATGGTGATCTTGTTTTCCTTGCCGGTACCCTTGTCCTTGGCGGATACATGCAGAATGCCATTGGCGTCGATGTCAAAAGTGACTTCGATTTGCGGCATGCCGCGCGGCGAGGGCGGGATGTCGGTGAGATTGAATTGACCAAGGCTTTTGTTGCCCTTGGACATTTCACGTTCGCCTTGCAGCACATGGATGGTCACCGCGCTTTGGTTGTCGTCAGCGGTCGAGAAAGTCTGGCTGGTTTTGGTCGGAATCGTGGTGTTTTTGGCGATGAGTTTGGTCATCACGCCGCCCAGGGTTTCGATGCCCAAGGACAACGGTGACACGTCGAGCAGTAACACGTCCTTGACTTCACCTTGCAACACGCCACCTTGAATCGAGGCGCCAATCGCCACCGCTTCATCAGGGTTCACATCCCGACGTGGCTCTTTACCGAAGAATTCCTTGACCTTGTCCTGTACCTTGGGCATGCGCGTCATGCCGCCAACCAAAATCACGTCGGCGATGTCGCTGACTTTCACGCCAGCGTCTTTAATCGCCGTGCGGCAAGGCGCAATGGTGCGCTCTATGAGTTCATCAACGAGTGATTCAAATTTGGCGCGGGTGAGTTTCAGCGTCAAATGTTTCGGGCCGGTCGCGTCTGCGGTGATGTAGGGCAGGTTCACTTCCGTTTGTTGGGTGGATGACAACTCTATCTTGGCTTTTTCGGCCGCGTCTTTGAGACGTTGCAGTGCCAGCACGTCGTTCTTAAGGTCGACGCCCTGTTCTTTTTTGAACTCGGTGACGATGTAGTCAATCAGGCGCTGGTCGAAATCTTCGCCGCCAAGGAAAGTGTCGCCGTTGGTGGACAGCACTTCAAATTGATGCTCGCCATCAAGCTCGGCGATTTCAATAATCGAGATGTCGAAAGTACCGCCGCCCAAGTCATACACGGCAATTTTGCGGTCGCCTTCCTGTTTGTCCATGCCGAAGGCAAGTGCTGCTGCGGTGGGTTCGTTGATGATGCGTTTGACTTCCAGACCGGCAATGCGCCCGGCATCCTTGGTGGCTTGACGCTGGCTGTCGTTGAAGTAGGCCGGAACAGTAATCACCGCTTCGGTGACTTCTTCGCCGAGGTAATCCTCAGCGGTTTTTTTCATTTTGCGCAGCACTTCGGCCGAGACTTGCGGCGGTGCCATTTTGTTGCCACGGGCTTCTACCCAGGCATCGCCGTTGTCGGCCTTGACGATTTTGAAAGGCATCATGTTGATGTCCTTTTGTACTTCCTTTTCGTCGAAACGACGGCCGATCAGGCGCTTGACTGCGTAGAGGGTGTTTTTCGGGTTGGTCACGGCCTGGCGCTTGGCCGAGGCACCGCAAAGGATTTCGCCATCTTCGGCGTAGGCGACGATGGACGGCGTGGTACGTGCGCCTTCGGAGTTTTCGATGACTTTTGGCTTGCCGTTTTCCATGATGGAAACGCAGCTATTGGTAGTTCCCAAGTCGATGCCGATAATTTTGCCCATGATGATTTCCTCTTTTCTGAATTCGGTGAATGCTGCTGTCAATGTGAGTCGAATATGGGGATGCGAGCGGCAAGTTCAAGGCCTGCCGACGGGTTTGCGCTAGTCGGCCTTGGCTCTGGAAACCACTACCAACGCCGGACGCAGCACGCGATCTGCCAGGCTGTAACCTTTTTGCAGCACGTTCAGCACGGTGTTGGCTTCGGTGCTCGCATCCACGGCTTCGATTTGGCTGATGGCCTGATGTTTGTGCGGGTCGAATTTTTCGCCCAGCGGCGCGATTTCGACTAGGCGGGATTTTTCAAATGCGCTGGAGAGTTGGCGCAAGGTGAGTTCAACACCGGCTTTCAAATTTTCGGCGGACTGATTTTCGTTGGCCAGTGCGGCTTCCAGGCTGTCTTTCACCGGCAGCAATTCGTTGGCAAATTTCTCAACGGCAAATTTGCGTGCCTTGTCGGTGTCTTCAGTGGCACGGCGGCGTACGTTTTCGGTCTCGGCTTTTGCCCGCAACCAGGCATCGTGGTGTTCCTGCGCTTTGAGTTCGGCGACCTTGAGCATGTCCTCAAGGCTGGGCATCACTTCGGAAGCATTGAGTTCGGTGAATTCACCAGCGTTTTCGCCAGTTGGTGCTGGCGACACGCCGTCAATCGGGTCTGCGGCGAGCAAAGTGTCGCCAGTATTGTTTTCCTGCATGGATGGCTCCTCAAATAACTCGCCCTATATCGGGATGACTCTTTGCCGTTCAAGCCCTCGCACCTGAAACTTGTTGCGAGCCGACGGTGAGCCAACGTCGCCACTTGATGGGCGACAATGGGGGCATTCCTCACTTCATCGATGGGGCATTCACCGTGCAATCACTCAAATCGCGTTTGTTGTATTTCGTAGTCAAACGCCAATTGGCGGCCTTGAGGCGGCAAAATTTGCCCATCGTCGAATTCCGTTTGGCGCGCGAAGCTGCGGCGGCCAAGCTGTTCAAGCTGCCGCCGGATGTCACGCTCGAATCGACGAACATCGCCGGATGTAGCGCCGAATGGCTGCGACCCACCAAGCCAGTGAGTGATGGCATCGTGCTGTACCTGCATGGTGGCGCGTATTCCAGCGGATCGTGCATTACGCACCGGGCGATTGCGGCGCGCATCGCCGCTGCGAGCGGGCATGCAACGCTGATTTTCAATTACCACTTGGCACCTGAGTCCCCCTTTCCGGCAGGGCTTGACGATGCCTTGGCGGTGTATCAAGCGCTGGCCGATGTTGGCAAAACGGAAGACAAACCACGACTCGCCCTGGCCGGTGATTCGGCTGGCGGCGGGCTGGCGTTGGCACTGGTGCAACGCTTGCGCGAACAGGGGATAACCATGCCGCGTGCGCTCGCCTTGATGTCGCCTTGGACCGATTTGGCGCTCACCAGCGAGACGCATCAAACCAAAGCCGGTGTCGATCCATTTTTCCCGACACCCGAGCGATTGTTGGTCTCGGCGAAGCAATATGCTGGTGACACCGCATTGACGCACCCTTTGGTGTCGCCACACTACGCTGACTTGAGCAAGTTGCCACCAATGCTGATTCATGTCGGCACGCATGAAACGCTGCTCGGCGAGTCGGTATGGTTGGCCGAAAAAGTGCGTCAGCAAGGTGGCGAGGTTGAGCTAAAAATCTGGCCCGGCATGTGGCACGTCTGGCAAGCTTTTGGCGGCATGATGCGCGAAGCCGATGCTTCGATAGTGGCGCTTGGGAGATTTTTACGGGAGCGGTTTGAACCGGCGAGTGCTTAGCTTAAATCCGACTCGCTAGTCGCATTGCTTCATCACCTAAATCAAACAAAAACGTCATTGCCGCTCCCCAGTGCCGCAAGGCATCGGTGGTACTCACGCCATTGACCTGCACCAAGTTATCCAATCCTGAAATCTCGCCGCGTGCGTTGGCTTGTATGCAACCTTGCAGCCACATCACACCAAACGGTGCGTAGCGCAAACAGGCTGCCGCAGCGCAGGCGAAGCGCACGCTATCGGCGTTGCCGCGCCAGCCGGTTTGACGCAAGGCATCGAGGTAGGCCCCGGTCGCTGCAGCACAATAATTTTTTGCCTCGCCCACGTCGACATACAGCTTGAATAAATTGCCGCCGACTTGCGTACCGAGGTCTTCGCCGATTGCCGCGAGTCCCAGAAACGACCAGTCGATTGCTGTGGTTTGCAATTGATCTGGTGCGCCGACCGTGGCGAACAAATTCGCACTATGACTGTCCTGGTGACTCAGGGTTTGCACTTGTTGTGCAAGCAAGTTGCAAAGCGCATTGGCATGCTGGAGCAAGTGCCGCAGACGCGCATCCGTGCCACGCGGAAATGCCATTTATGCAAATCGCGTGGACCAAAAATTAGCGTCGGAGGCGGTGTGATTCATCCCCCAGTCGTTTAATGAAGCAAGCCATTTTCTGAGGTGTTGCGTTGATAACCAGCGTGCGTCATTCGGCGACGGGGTGTACCCCGCATGTGCACCATTGAATTCACCGAAATGTTGCGCGGCAAGGAGGTGGCGCTCGACCGTCCACGTCTGGTGCAAATCATCCCCAAGATCTTGCAGGCAAAGCCAAGCGGTAGTCGGTGAAGGCTCGGTGACGGCATAACATTTGGGTGGTAGCAATTCCCCGCGCAAATCATCAAGGATGCCCGATTGATAGGCGAGCGCCTCGCGCTTCCAATAGTTCCAATCGGTTGGATCGTCGAGGTAGTTCTCGCCGTGACCGTTAAGCGTTAGCCAATGAATTTGCTTAACAACCAGCGCCCACGACTTAAGTATGCCGCGAGACTGCGCAGTACCGGTGAGACGGTAGATGCCGGTGGTGATCGGATTGACACCATAAATTGGCAAACGCTGCCATGACCAATCGATCAATTCCGCCTGTGCATCAGCGAGTGCCTCGCGCACCCACGGCGCGAGCGTTGGCGGGGTGATGGGAAAATCGTGCGATGCGTTTGCTGAAGTCATGTTTGACGGCGTGTCACCAGCGTCAACTGATGTAGCGGATAGTCTATTTTGATGGCCGATCCGCCGAGTGATTGATGCCATCGCCGGTCGGCACATCACCCAGCAGGAAAGGATTCACGCCTTCCAAACAGGCCACGTTGTAACTAAATTGGTGCGGATTCGAGCGCCGCTGATGATGTGTATAGATGCCACAAATCGAACAAAAATAATGCTTCGCGGTGCGCGTGTTGAACTGATATAAACGCAGTGCATCCTGACCTTTGACGATTCTCAATCCGGCCAGCAGAACCCGCGCCACAATGGCGCCACGCCGTCGGCACATGGAGCAATTACACCGCCCGGGATCGACAATGCCGTCGGGCAAATCCAATTCGATTTCCACCGCACCACAATGACAAGTGGCACGGTGTTTAGGCAGTATGACGGTATCGCCGACTTTTTTAATCATGGTTTCGCTTCGATTCGTGGCTGCTTTGGATGCAACCGTGCCATTGCGTAGACATCGGCATAAACACCGTTACGCAGGGCATAGGCGACATGTGTGCCTTCGATGACGAAGCCGAATTTTTCATACAAACGCCGTGCCGATTTGTTGTCCGTGAATACGGTGAGTTCGAGGCGTAGCAGGTTAAGCCAGTTATCGGCTTGATCGATTAGTGCGGCCATCAGCGCGGTGCCGACACCGAGATTGTGATACTGATCGTGGACAGCCATGCCGATGTGGGCGGCATGGATTCGACGGCGGCGAGTGCTCAGATCGAGACCGGCGTTTCCAACTAATTTGCCGTCGACCAGCGCTACCAGCAAATGAAACTCGGGAGACATTTTGCTCAGGCGTTCGCGCCAGATATCGATTGATGGATAGGGAGTTTGCAGTGTGCCGCTGGTGGCTTTGGGTTGCACAAAGATTTCTTGTATTGCGGCAAAGTCGCCAGGTTCGGCGTGGCGGATTTTTAGTTCCATGTGATGACCTTTCTGGCGTGTTGGACGCTTGAGCTTATGCGGACGCGCCGTGTTGCTTTGCTCTGCCTGCTGCTTCAGTATCGACTGTCGATGTGAGCGGCCAGCCGACCAAATGACGCTTGGCGACAGCGGCGAGCGCGGCTACCCAATCAGCATTTTGATTGAGACAAGGGATGTAGCGAAATTCTTTGCCACCTGCCGCGAGATAGGCGGTTTTGCATTCGATGGCAATTTCTTCGAGTGTTTCCAAACAGTCAGAAGTGAATCCGGGACAAATCACATTGACGCTTTGCTGACCATTGCGTCCCATTTGTTCGAGCGTCGCTTGCGTATAGGGTTGCAACCATTTGGCACGACCAAAACGTGATTGAAAGGTGATCTTGTATTCACTTTCGGAAAGCTGCAATGCTTCGGCCAGCAATCGGCCAGTTTTCTGGCACTCACAAAAATAGGGATCGCCAAGTGTCAGAGAACGTTCCGGCAGTCCATGAAAACTCATCAGCAGCGTTTGTGGTTTCCCGTGTGTTGCCCAGTGTTCGCGAACGCTGGCCGCCAGCGCGTTGATATAAGCCGCATCGTCGTGGTAGTTGCGCACAAAACGCAGCTCGGGTGGATTACGTGTGCGCTTGATCCAGTCGGCAACGGCATCCATCACGCTCGCCGTGGTGCTGGCAGCGAACTGAGGGTATAGCGGCAAGATCAGGATTCGATCTGCGCCGCTGGCTTTGAGTTTATCGAGCTGATCGGCAACGCTCGGCGAGCCGTAGCGCATCGCGAAATCAACTTTTACTGCGTTGCTTTCGCGTGCATCAAAATGAGTTTGAAGCTGCGCCGCTTGCGCCCCGGTATTTACTCTCAGTGGCGAGCCAGCGGCAGTCCAAATCTGCGCATATTTGGCGGCGGATTTGGACGGGCGCGTGTTCAAAATGATACCGTTGAGAATCAACCACCACAGCGCACGCGGAATTTCAACTACGCGCGGATCCCATAAAAATTCTTTTAGGTAACGGCGAACGGCAGATGCCGTCGGTGCATCAGGCGTACCGAGGTTGACGAGTAGAACAGCCGTGCGGGAACGGGTGCCGTGCGTGTGCGGCGGTTCATTTGTATAACGTGACATGTTAGGGCGCAGCAAGCGCAGATGAGAGCAAGCGTGCCGTGATATCGACAATCGGAATCACGCGCTCGTAGGCCATTCGGGTCGGGCCGATGACACCGATAGTGCCGACCACTTGACCGTCGACATCGTAAGGTGCAGCGACCACGCTACATTCGTCGAGCGGAGCGATGCCGGACTCGCCGCCAATGAAAACTTGTACGCCTTCGGCGCGGCTGGAAAGTTCGAGCAATTGAGCGAGACCGGTTTTTTGTTCAAACAAATCGAATACGCGACGCAGGCGACCCATGTTGGAGGAGAAGTCCTCGACGCCGAGCAAATTACGTTCGCCACTGATGACATATTGCGTCGAGGTATCAGCGACGGCCTGATTGCCGGCGCGCATGGCGGTCGCCATCAGCTCGGTCATGTCCGAGCGCAGTTGATGCAGTTCCTCCATCACGCGGCTGCGAACTTGTTCAAAGTCCAAATCGAGGCAATGTTGATTCAGATAATTTGCCGCCTCAATCAATTCTGACGAAGAAAAATTACGATGCGTAAACAAGATGCGATTTTGTACATCGCCATCGGCGGTAACGATGATCAGCAATATGCGTTTGTCGGACAGATTCAAAAATTCTATCTGCCGTATCCGTGCCTGTTTGTGCCGTGGCACTACGACGATGCCAGCGAACTGGGTTAGCTGAGAGAGTAACTGCGAGGCCTGCGCGATGACGCGGGTCGGTTGATCGGGTTGGATTGCGTCGTGAATTTCCGACAATTCACTACGCGCTAAAGTCCGCACCGTGAGCAGCGTATCGACAAATAGTCGATAACCCAAGGCAGTCGGCACGCGTCCGGCGGAAGTGTGCGGGCTGGCAATGAAACCCATGTCTTCAAGGTCGGACATGACATTGCGGATGGTCGCCGGAGAAAGTTCCAGCCCTGAATATTTGGAGAGCGTGCGCGAGCCTATCGGCTGCCCCTCGGCGATAAATCGCTCAACGAGGGTTTTCATCAAAGTTTGCGCGCGAGGGTCGAGTCCGGACATGGGATGACATTATGCAATTTCGGACGCCGCTTGCGCGAGGTCATCGTCTGCGTGCAGAAAATGAATAGCCAAGCCAGCAACGCCCTTGGAGCATGGGCAAGGTCCCGTGAAGCTTTATGGCAAAATCCTCAGCCATGTCCGCGCCGTCACTCACTGCCGTCCAAACCAGCATGAAGTCTGTGTTTACCTGTGTTGCCATTATCGGCAAATACCAAAGCCCGGAAGTCGCTGCGTCGGTGGTGAGTTTGGCGGGTTTCCTGAGTTCGCGCGGGCTTGCCGTATTGGTCGAAGCGGAAACCGCTGCGGCAGTAGAGACCGGTGATTTCGAGATCGCCAGCTATGAGCAAATCGGTGCGCGCGCTGACCTCGCAGTGGTTCTCGGTGGCGATGGCACGATGCTCAATTGTGCGCGCCGTTTGGCACCCTTTGGCGTGCCGTTGCTGGGAGTGAATCAGGGGCGGCTGGGCTTCATGACCGATATTGCGCGTGGCACGATGCTTGATGGTGTGGCGTCCGTGCTCGGTGGCGACTACACCAGCGAACGGCGGTTTTTGCTTAATGCCGAAGTCTGGCGCGACGGTGCGCAAGTATTTCAGGCGCTGGCGTTCAACGATGTGGTGGCCAACAAAGGCGACATCGGGCGGATGATCGAATTGGAAGTCAAAGTCGACGGCGAGTTGATACACGTGTTGCGCGCCGATGGTTTGATTGTGTGCACGCCAACTGGTTCGACGGCCTATGCGATGTCGGCCAATGGCCCGATTTTGCACCCGTCGGTGGCCGGCATTGCAATTGTTCCGCTTTGCCCGCATGCGCTAACGCATCGCCCGATTACGATTAGCGATCAAAGTACGGTCGAGATTTCGCTCTTGCCACCGCACGAAGCGCCGATACATTTTGACGGCCAGCAACGCTTTGACGCGCGTGCTGGCGATACCGTTCGCGTGGCGCGTTCGGTGCATAGCATTACCTTGTTGCATCCGCCCGGTTACAGCTATTTCGCCATGCTGCGCGAGAAGCTGAGCTGGAGCGCTTTTCCGCGTCAGTAAGTCAAGCCAAGGCAAGATTGAACGCCCTACATCCATCCCCTCTTGCAGAGCGCGCACGGGTTTGCACACCCGTGCCGTTCCGCAGGCGCAGCGCATGCGCCGCGAAACCCCTGCTCCACCCCCAGGGCGGGCTATTTTTAGCTCGCTACGCTCGGAAGTTATTACCTTAAATGCTGCAACGTTTATTGATTCGCGATTTCGTCATCGTCGACCGGCTTGAGTTGGAATTTGACGCTGGTTTTGGTGCGCTCACCGGCGAGACTGGCGCGGGCAAATCCATTCTGGTTGATGCACTGGCACTGGCGCTGGGCGAGCGTGCTGATGCGAGCGTGGTGCGCGTCGGATGCGAACGTGCGGAGGTGTCGGCCGAGTTTGCTGTGGCCGCTGGTGGTGGCTTGGAATTGTGGTTACGCGACCATGATTTCGACACGCACGAATGCCTGTTGCGACGTGTCGTCGATAGCAGCGGACGCTCACGTGCTTACATCAATGGTGCCTCGGCAACGCTGGGTCAGTTGCGCGAAATTGGTGATTTCCTTGCCGACATTCATGGCCAAAACGCACATCACTCTTTGTTGCGCACCGACGCGCAACGTGCGCTGATTGATACGCACGCCGGTGCGACGACATTGGTGAAAGATGTCAGCGCGGCCTACACGGCATGGCGTTTGGCGCGTGAAGCATTGGTCGCCGCCGAGCAAGATGTGGAGGCAAGTGCGCGCGAGCGCGAGTTGCTCGAATGGCAAGTCAATGAACTGACGGCGCTGGCCTTTGATACGGATGGATGGCAATCGCTCGATGCGGAACATCGTCGATTAGCCAACGCGGCGGCCTTGATTGATGGCGCGAATTCGGCGCTCGCGGCGCTTGACGAAGGGGATGCGGCCGCACTGCCCGCCTTGCAACATGCCAGCGCTGCTTTAAGTCACCTGACCGCATTTGATCCGGCATTGACTGATGCGGCGCAATTGTTTGATGAAGCATTGATACAGCTCGGCGAGTTGGTGCTGGTGATACGCCGTTACCAGGAACGATTGGAACTTGATCCTGCGCGCTTGACCGAACTCGATGCACGAATTGATGCGGTCACGCAGATGGCGCGCAAACATCGCGTCACGCCCGACGAATTGCCTGCCCTGCTGGCGCGATTGCGCACGCGTTTTGACGAGCTGACTTTGCGTGCCGACCCGGCGGCGCTCGCCGCGCGTGAGCGGGCAACCCATGCTGCATATCACGAGGTGGCGAAAAAACTGTCCACCGTGCGGATCAAGGCAGCCAAGCTTTTGTCTGTCGCTGTCACCGCCGGAATGCAAGAGCTGGCGATGGTCGGCGGACGTTTCGAGATTGCGCTGAGCGCGTTGTCCGAAGGCGCCTCGTTCGGATTGGAGAGCGTGGAGTTTTTGGTCAGCGCAAACCTTGGGCAACCGTTGCGTCCATTGGCCAAAGTTGCCTCCGGCGGCGAGTTGTCACGCATCGGTCTGGCCTTGCAAGTCATTGCCAGCGCCGCCAATCCTGCGGGCACTTTGATTTTTGATGAAGTCGATGTCGGCATCGGTGGGCGTGTGGCCGAGATTGTCGGGCGCATGCTTAGACAGCTTGGAACGAGTCGGCAAGTTCTCTGCGTCACGCATTTGCCGCAAGTGGCCGCGCAGGCTGATTGGCAATGGTCGATTGCGAAAGATACCGTCGGCGAGGCGACGATATCGTCAGTAAATGTGCTCGATGAAAAGGCACGCATCGCAGAAATCGCGCGCATGTTGGGTGGCGAAAAAATCACTGAAACCACACGCAAACATGCAGCAGAGATGTTGGAAACCCGGTTGGCTATGCGGTTGGCTGTGCGATGAGCGATATTCGTGCACCGATGACGGGATCAGTGGCGCATGTGCTGGTCGAAGTTGGTCAAACTGTACGCAGCGGAGCCGTCTTGCTGATTATCGAAGCCATGAAAATGGAACACGAAATCCGCGCCGAGCAGGATGCAACAGTCGTGGCGGTGTTGGTGCAGCTTGGCGATTTGGCCGAGGCGGATGAGGTGCTGGTGAAGCTCTCGACGAACTCGTCAGTTGGTGCTGACGACTCGCCGCTGAGTGCCCCACAAACTGTAGGCACAGATAAAAATTCTTCCCCCTTCAAAGGGGACGCTAGGAGGGGGATGGAGGTTGGCGAGACCACTCGCACCGACCTGCAAGAAGTCATTGCACGAAATGCCCTAACCCAAGACGCGGCGCGACCAATCGCCGTCGCCAAGCGTCACTCCCTTGGCCTTCGCACCGCACGCGAAAACATTGCCGATTTATGTGATGCCGATAGCTTCATCGAATACGGCGCACTAGCCATCGCCGCGCAAACACGACGACGCAGCTTGGATGACCTGATTCAAAACACCCCCGCCGACGGCATGGTGACCGGCATTGGCGACATCAATGGTGTGCGTTGCGTGGTGATGGCCTACGATGCGACGGTGTTGGCTGGTACGCAAGGTATGCGCAATCATCAGAAAACTGATCGCATGCTAGGAATTGCATTGGAACAAAAAATACCCGTAGTTTTGTTTGCCGAAGGTGGCGGCGGAAGACCAGGCGATGTCGACGCGAATGTGGTTGCAGGCTTGCATGTGGGCACCTTCGCCAGCTTCGCGCGCTTGAGTGGTCAGGTACCGGTCGTCGGTATCGTCGCGGGTCGATGCTTTGCTGGTAACGCCGCCTTGGTCGGCTGTTGCGATGTGATTATTGCCACGCGTGCCAGCAACATCGGCATGGGCGGTCCGGCGATGGTGGAGGGCGGCGGCCTCGGTGTTTTCAGCCCCGAACAAATCGGCCCGAGCGCCGTGCAATTTGGCAATGGCGTGATTGATGTGCTGGTCGATGACGAAGCGCAAGCGGTTGCATCAGCCAAAATTTATCTCGGATTTTTCCAGATCCAACGCGCGAATTCGTGTGCACGGTGGCGCGCGCCGGATGTGCTGCGTCTGCGCGATGTGTTGCCGGAAAATCGCGTGCGCAGTTACGACATGCGTGAAGTGCTCAAACTGATTGCCGATGACGACAAAGATTCGCTACTCGAATTGCGCGCCGGATTCGGCAACGGAATTTTCACCGCGTTGGCGCGCATTGAAGGCCGCGCCGTTGGCTTGATGGCGAGCAATCCAACGCATCTTGGCGGTGCAATAGATGCCGATGCCGCCGACAAAGCCGCGCGCTTTATGCAGCTTTGCAATGCGCACGGTTTGCCTTTGGTGTCGCTGGTGGATACGCCAGGATTTATGGTCGGCCCGGAGATCGAACAACAAGCGCAAGTGCGTCACGTCAGCCGTATGTTTGTGCAGGCAGCACACCTGCGCGTACCGTTTTTTGCGTCGTGTTACGCAAAGCTTACGGCTTGGGCGCGATGGCGATGGCTGGTGGTGGCCTGCATGTGCCGCTGTGTACCGTGTCGTGGCCCAGCGGAGAATTCGGCGCAATGGGCCTGGAAGGCGCAGTGCGCTTGGGCTACTCCAAAGAGTTGGCGGCGGTCGGCGATGACCTTGAGCGAGAGGTTTTATTCAACAAATTGCTCGATCAAGAATACGAAAAAGGCAAAGCCATCAACATGGCGACCACCCTTGAGATTGATGCAGTGATTGATCCGGCAGAGACCAGAAATTGGCTGTCAAAATCACTCGCCTCGGCTTCGCTCAAGGCGCGCATAACTTGCCCGATTGACACCTGGTAACGGTGCGCTCAGGCGCTTGCATTTCTATCTACCGTTCGCTGCTATGTAAGCCACCAGCGCCTCGGCTTCCAGCGGTTTGGAAAACAGATAGCCCTGACCTTCGTCACAGCCTAGCTCGGCAAGTGCCGTCGCTTGTTCTTCGGTCTCTATCCCTTCGGCGATGACGCTCAAGTCGAGGCCATGTCCCAATTGCAATATGGTGTCGACTATCCGGTGGCTGCTTT
>JANYAW010000014.1 GCA_025361105.1 Rhodocyclaceae bacterium
CACAGGGCGGCGTGTCACCAGCACCAACTGGGCTACTAGAACCGCGCCGCATCGGCTTCCAGCGGCAGCCGCAGGGCGTTGGTCAAATAACTTACCGTGCGATAAAACCCTGCGACCATCAACAATTCCAGCATCGCTTCCTCGCTGAATTGCGCGCGCAGCGATTGCCACAATGCATCGTTAACAGCGCATTCAGCATGCAGTGAATCGCAAAGCTGCAACAAGACGCGATCTTCATCCGACCAGCATTCATCGGTCGCCTGGCCATGCACGAAGGAGGCGATTTGCGCATCATCGAATTTCGCCTTGGCTGCAAAAATTGCAATATGCACACCCCATTCATATTCCGATTTGCACAAAGCGGTGGTGCGATTGATCACGATTTCGCGTTGCCGCAAAGTGAGATGTCCTCGATCCAACAAGCTCGCGGAAAAGAACTTGCCAAACAACCGTGGATCGCGCGCCAGCGTGGTGAATAACGTCAGCGGCGGTTTGCCCGGTGGCATGATTTTGTCGAAAGCCGCCTGAATTTCGGGGGAAAACGGTGCGCTGGCAGGATTGATTCGTGCGTTCATGGATACTCCGATGCAGAAAAAATCAGCCCACTCAAGTGATTGAGTGGGCTGGCTGTAAATTAGCTAACTGTTGCGGACAAATGGCTGCGTGTCACCTATCGACCTTCGCCTTTGGTGCCGGCCACACGCCGTTAAAACATCAAACCGTTACTGTATCGGCCAACTCCTTGAATTCCTGAATCTGGTCAAAATTCATATAGCGATATACCTCGGCCGACTTGGTTTTTAGCGTTTCAACTTGCGTTAAATATTCTTCGAGCGTTGGAATCTTTCCCATCAATGCGCATACGGCGGCGAGCTCGGCAGAACTCAGGTACACCCGCGTTTCTATGCCCAATCGATTCGGAAAATTCCGTGTCGAAGTTGATACTGCGGTGCTGCCTCGTTTGATTTGTGCCTGATTGCCCATGCAGAGCGAGCAGCCGGGCATTTCCATGCGTGCGCCGGATTTGCCGAAGGCGGCGTAATAACCTTCTTCGTTGAGAATCATTGCGTCCATCTTGGTCGGCGGGGCGACCCACAGGCGGACGGGAAGATCGCTTTTGCCTTCGAGCACTTTCGCGGCCGCGCGGAAGTGGCCGATGTTGGTCATACAACTGCCGATGAAAACTTCGTCGATCTTGTCACCGGCAACTTCGCTGAGAAACTTCACGTCGTCCGGGTCATTCGGACAAGCGAGGATAGGCTCTTTGACATCGGCCAAATCGATTTCGATGATTGCGGCGTATTCGGCATCGGCGTCGGGTTGGAGCAGGGTGCCGTTGGCGATCCAGTCTTCCATGGCTTTGACACGGCGGCTGAGTGCGCGTTTGTCTTCGTAATTCTCGGCGATCATCCATTTCATCAAGGTGATGTTGGAGTTCATATATTCGACAATCGGCGCCTTGTTCAGCCGCACTGAACAACCGGCTGCGCTGCGCTCGGCGCTGGCGTCAGTCAGCTCAAAAGCTTGTTCAACTTTCAAATCGGGCAGGCCTTCAATTTCCAGAATGCGGCCGCTGAAAATATTTTTCTTGCCTTGCTTGGCAACGGTGAGCAGGCCGGCTTTAATGGCGTAGAGCGGAATCGCGTTGACCAAATCGCGCAGCGTGATGCCGCGTTTGCCGGCTTCCTCCAGCGTGCCTTTAAAGCGCACCAGCACCGATTCGGGCATGTCCAGCGGCATCACCCCGGTCGCGGCGGCGAAGGCCACCAGGCCGGAACCGGCTGGGAAGGAAATGCCAATGGGGAAGCGCGTGTGGCTATCGCCACCAGTGCCGCAAGTGTCGGGTAGCAGCAGGCGATTGAGCCAGGAGTGAATAACGCCGTCGCCCGGACGCAAACTGATGCCGCCGCGCGCGGTGATGAAGCTGGGGAGTGTGCGATGCGTTTTGACGTCGACTAATTTTGGATAGGCGGCGGTATGACAGAACGACTGCATCACCAAATCGGCCGAGAAGCCCAGGCAAGCCAGATCTTTGAGCTCGTCGCGGGTCATCGGACCGGTGGTGTCCTGCGAGCCCACCGAGGTCATGCGCGGTTCACAATAGGTGCCCGGGCGGATGCCTTTGCCTTCAGGCATGCCACAGGCGCGACCGACCATCTTTTGCCCTTGGGTGTAGCCCTTGCCTGAATCGACGGGTGATTTCGGCAAGCGGAAAACAGTTGATGTGGGGAGTTTCAGGAATTCACGCGCTTTGGTGGTGAGGCCTCGGCCGATGATGAGATTGATGCGACCACCGGCACGGACTTCGTCGAGGAGTACATCGGATTTGTAGGCGAAGGTGGAAATCGTCACACCATTTTTTTCGATTTTTCCTTCATAGGGATAGATATCGATGACATCGCCGGTGTTCATTTGCGTGACATCGCATTCAATCGGAAAGGCGCCGGCGTCTTCCTGCGTGTTGAAGAAAATCGGGGCGATTTTTGCGCCTAGACAATAACCGCCGTAACGTTTGTTTGGCACAAAGGGAATGTCGTCGCCGGTCCACCACAGCACCGAGTTGGTCGCCGATTTGCGCGATGAGCCGGTACCAACCACATCACCGACATAGGCGACGTAATGGCCTTTTTTCTTGAGTTCCTCTATCAGCTTCATCGGGCCGATCGTGCCGGCGTTGTCGGGCACGATGCCGTCTCGCGGGTTCTTCAGCATGGCCAAGCCATGCAACGGAATATCCGGGCGGCTCCACGCATCCGGGGCGGGAGAGAGATCGTCGGTGTTAGTTTCACCAGTGACTTTGAACACGGTGACGCTGATTTTTTTGGCGACCTCAGTGCGTTGGGTGAACCACTCTGCATCGACCCAGGATTGCATTACCGATTTCGCATTCGCGCTGCCTTTGCTAGCTTTCTCGGCAACATCGTGGAAGAAATCGAACATCAATAAAGTGGATTTCAATGCCTTGGTTGCCGCTGCGCCGGTGACCGGATCATCGAGCGAATCAATGAGTGGTTTAACGTTGTAGCCACCGACCATCGTGCCAAGTAACTCGGTGGCTTTCTCGCGTGAAATCAAACTGCACGGCGTGCTGCCAGCACCAACTGACGACAGAAAATCGGCTTTGACTTTTGCGGCTTCATCCACACCAGCGGGTACGCGATGAGTAATTAAATCGACCAGAAAATCGCCTTCGCCAGTTGGCGGCGCTTTGAGCAATTCGACCAGTGATTGCATTTGCGCTTTGGACAGCGGCAGTGGTGGAATTCCAAGGGCGGCGCGTTCAGCAACATGGGCACGGTAGGCTTCTAGCATGATGATTTCCTTTGTGAGAAAAACGGTGACGAAGGTAACTAAGTAAAGAAACGTTGCGTCGCCATCGATGGCAAACGCATACCGGTAATGTGAGCGCGGCGTAACACTTCCCAGTAGTAGCGATACGAAGCACGGTCGTGCAGCCGACCGGCATGTTGAATCGGCCCCCACGCCGCATCTTGCGCATGGCAAAGAATGGCCGTGGCATCGGTGACTTCGGCGAAATCGGGTTGCATGGCTTCGACTATCGGTTGAATTTGATTGGGGTGGATGCTCCACATGCGCAAAAATCCAAACTCGCGATAGGCGCGTCTTGCGTCAGATTTCACCACGGCGGTATCGTGCAGTTCAGTCGTCACATTGTGCGCCGGAATGATGCCATTACCCAGCGCGGCAGCGGCGATTTCGCATTTGGCGCGCACGATTAGCGGGTGATTGAATTGCCCCGGCGAACTCATTGCACTGGCAGGAATTGCACCGCAATGTTCGCTGACAAAATCCATCAAACCGAAGTCGATGGATTCGACTTGCGGCATTGCCGCGATTTTCCAAACATCGTGCAACGCGCCCGGGGTTTCGATCAAAACATGCACCGGAATTTCGCGTTGAATTTTGTGTTGTTTGCAGACTAAATTGAGTGCGTTGATTTGCGTTTGCACATCAGCTGCGGCATTCGCTTTGGGCAAAACGATGTAGGCCACGCGCTCGCCCGCTCGACCAACGATGATGTCAATATCACGCCGCCAATGCGGATGAACGATGTCGTGAATGCGTGCGCCAACACGATCAAAATTGTTGGCGTTGTCGCTGATGATATTAGCGACCATTTGCGCATGCGGTTCTTCGTTGCCTAGATTTGCGCCGTCTTCGCAATCGGCAGTGATATCAAAGATCGGTCGATTCACGTTGGCCGAATTCATTTGCAAAGCCAGCGCTTTGCGAATTAGTTTTTCCGAGCCAGCATAGTGTTCGCAAGCCGGCAGCGCGGGGAATGATTTACCGCGCGAATACAAAGCTTTTGCCGGATGAAGAGTGGCCATTAGGGCGTGCTCCGACACATCATCCGGCTACTACTTTAGGCCAGCAAACTCGCCACAGCGGCTTGCTCTTCTTGCAATTCGGCGAGCGTTTTATCCATCATGCTGCGCGAATATTCGTCGACTGCCAAACCTTCGACGCGATGGTATTCGCCGCCCGAGCAAGTCACCGGCACGCCATACATTACGCCTGCCGGAACGCCGTAGGAACCATCGGACGGCACGCCCATCGTCACCCATTTACCGTTGGTGCCCAGCGCCCAATCACGCATGTGATCGACGGCAGCGTTGGCCGCAGAAGCAGCGCTTGATAAGCCACGTGCGGCAATGATTGCAGCGCCACGTTTGC
>JANYAW010000196.1 GCA_025361105.1 Rhodocyclaceae bacterium
CTGAGGTTTCCCCACGAATCATGAAGTGTGTGGGCAGGGATTACAAGCGGCAATTGCTTGAGTTCGTAGTCGATGAATGTGCGCAAGCGGGTTACCGATTCTGTTCATTAAAGCGGGATTGACGATGACGCGTGTCGCGAGTGTCAGCACCGAAATTTCGGAACGGTGATGATGTTTGGCCTGTTTGCGGCTGACCAATTCGAGTTGCAACTGTATCAACTTGGCCGCTTCGCCGACCAAGCGTTTTGCAATACCTGCGATGTGCCCAATCAACAGCAGCGCTTCGAGTCGCTGTTGACCATGGGAGCGTGATCGCGTCAGTCCAAGCCCCAGTCGTTCGTTCTTGGTATCCCGAAAGCTCTGCTCGATCTTCATGCGTTGCGCGTAGAGCTGCACGATGGTCTCGGCATTCAATTGCGCCAACTCCAGCGAACAGGAGAGCAGCCATGGTTCGCGAGCCGCAGCAGCAAGCTTCTTCGAATGGCTATTGCAGTGTTCCTTGCCGCTGGCATACCGCCGTGTTCTTGCCTTGGGTAAGCGCTTGACGCGCACCAAGCGACACCGATTCGGTCGGTTGCGCGTACTGTCAAATAGACCCAAGTCTTCGCTGCTGGCGCTTGCGCCGGCATAGAGACTCTTGGCAGGAAACCAGCGCGCGCTCTTTGCGTCAGCGGCGCACTGCTGGCCGGGTCTCACCCGACAGACATACTCTCGATTTCGAATACGCCCCACCCAGTGCCAGCCCTGAGCCTTGACCAGCGCAAACCAGGTACCGCGAAATCCGGCATCGGTCAGAATCACTGGCGCGGACGACTGAGCCGGTAGCACACAGGCCAGTCGCTCGAGAAAACGCTGATGGACCGCATAGGCGCTCAAGTGTCGTCTGGGATGCACTTCTTCGTAGAGAGTCATCGAACGCCCTTCCACAATGACCGACGCGCGCAGCCAGTGCCAATGCATATCCGCAGATAAGCTTGACCAGTCCACGACGATGAGCAGTGGGCTTGCGCCAACCAACCAACGCGCTGCCAGCGTGCGATAGACGTCAAGATGTTCAGCAGCAAATGTAGCGCTACCGAGCAAACGATCCACCGCCTTGACTCGATGGCGCAACGTGGTCGCCGATGTACTACCCAGTGCCAACTGCGTGAGCGCAAGTGCTTGTCCGTTAAGGGCAGCGTTACTCAAATCCACCAGTCGTTGCCATCTCCTTACATGCATGTAGTCTTTGCAATCTCGAATGACTCGCGACACAATCTCAATCGTTCGCATGGCAGTTTCCTTGAAGGTTTGGTCACTAACAAGGATAAGCATCACCGTCATGCGAACACCTCCGCATCAGCGATCCAATACGGAAGCATTTCGCTCAAACACTTTACTAATTCGCTGATTTCATGCCGTTATTCGTGGGGAAACCTCAGGGCCGAGGTTCCCTTTTTTTATTTTTGACAGCGGCGGAACAGGGGATTCGCAAAGCACTGCTTTGCGCCTGCGGAGCGGGGTGGCTGTGCAAAGCCACCACTTCACAGCAGCAACTGACGTACCAACTATTTCGCTTTGAATTTCGCCATTAAATCGGCCGCTCGACTGCGCGCGGTTTGTGCGTCTGGCACTTTTTCGCCTTCGCGGCTTTTTGGCGATTCGCCCATCTCGGTTATGAAGCGCGATGGCTCGCGCGGCATCCATACGCGAGCGAGTTTGCGCCGCTCGCACCAAGTCACGTTGAGCGTGTTGCGCGCACGCGTGATGCCGACATACATCAATCGACGTTCTTCCTCAATTTTCTCGGCGGTTTGCGAATCGCGATGCGGTAAGCTGCCTTCTTCTATGCCGACCAGATACACGTGACGAAACTCCAAACCTTTTGACGCATGCAAGGTGGCCAATTGCACGGCGTCGGCCGACTCGGCGTTTTTGTCCAGCATCGCCAGCAAGGCAATGGATTGTGCAAGATCCAACAAGGTTTTCTTTTCCGCCATGCCTTTGTCGGCAATCCACTCAACAAAGTCGCGTACGTTTTCCATCCGCGCTTGCGCTTCGCGTGGTTCGACGCTCGAAAATAACGCGGCTTCATAGCCAATCGCATTGATCAAATCTCTGAGCACCAAGCCCGCGTCCTCGCTCTTGGCGCGATGTTCCATGCGACGAATAAAGTCGCCGAATTGACGCAGCGAGGTGTGCTGCTTCAGGCTCAAATCGGCATCCAGTCCCGGTGTAAAAACCGTCGCCAACAAACTTTGTTGTCGCCTCCCCGCCGCGCGACCCAAGGCTTCAAGCGTAGTGCTGCCGATGCCGCGTTTGGGTGTGGTCACGGCGCGAATAAATGCCGGATCATCGTTCTCGTTGGCCAGCAAACGCAAGTAGGAAGTGATGTCCTTGATTTCCGTGCGCTCAAAAAACGATTGGCCGCCGGAGATCACATAAGGCACACGCTGGGCACGCAATTGCTGCTCAAACACCCGCGCTTGAAAATTTCCGCGATACAAAATCGCGTAGTCATCAAAGCGGCTGCCATTGGAAAATTTATGCGCCGCGAGTTGCGTCACCACCGCCTCGGCTTCTTCGTCGCCATCTTTGCAAACCCGCACACGTATCGGATCGCCCAAGCCGTGTTCAGACCACAAACGCTTTTCAAAAGTTTTTGGATTGTGCGCAATCAATGCATTCGCGGCCTGCAAAATCCGCGTCGTCGAGCGGTAATTTTGTTCCAGCTTGATGACTTTCAGCGTCGGATAATCCAACTTGAGCGCTTGCAAATTCGCCGCGTCCGCGCCGCGCCAGGCGTAGATGGATTGATCGTCATCACCCACCGCCGTGAATGAATCACGCCCCTGCGTGAGCAATTGCACCAGACGATATTGACAGCGATTGGTGTCCTGATATTCATCCACCAACAAATGCCACAAGCGCGCACGCCAGCGCTCGGCGGCGATGTCGTCCTCAGAAAATAGCTTCACCGGCAAACGGATCAAATCGTCAAAATCTACCGCCTGATACGCGTTCAAACTACGCTCGTAGTCGGCATATAGCGCTGCCGCTGCATGTTCGAGCTCGTTCTCGGCAGTGCTCATTGCCGCCTGTGAATCGAGTAGTGAATTTTTCCATAGCGAAATACGCGTTTGCATCATCCGTAAACGCGCTTTATCGACGTTGCCTGCAAGCTCCTGAAACAAGGCCGAGGTATCGGTGGCATCGAGTATCGAAAAGCCGGGCTTGAGCCCCAGGGCGCGACATTCCTGACGCAAAATCCGCACGCCTAACGAATGAAACGTGCTGATGATGACACCCTCGGCGCGACTGCCAATCGCTTTGGCGACGCGCTCCTGCATCTCTTTGGCGGCCTTGTTGGTAAAGGTAATCGCCGCGACACGATTCGGCGCGATACCCAGATTGCTGACCAGATGGGCAATCTTGTGGCTGATTACCCCGGTCTTGCCCGAGCCCGCACCAGCGAGCACCAGCAATGGTCCGTCTATGTAATTCACCGCTTCGCGTTGGGTGTCGTTGAGATTCATGGTTAAGCGCGCGAGATTTGACGGCGTGTCACCAGCACCAAGTGATGCAAAGCGGTTTCGAAGGTCATCTCACCGCCGGCGCTGCGCCTTGGCAACTAGGATGATTCGCAACAAATGGTGCAGGAGATTGAGTCGCGCACTAGTCGGGCTTGCGACTACTGCGTCGGTGGTGGCTGTCCATATTGCGGTGAGCGCGGCCCCGGCAACAAACCGTTATAACGCGGTGCACCGAGCAGGCGGTCATTAGCAATGCTGGCAAAGACAAACGCCGTGTCGGCGCTCGTACTCACAATCTGGTTAACCAAGGCAGTCACCAACATTCCAATCAGTCCACCTTGCGATTGCTGCTGTTGTTCGGCTGAGGTCGCAAATGCCTTACCCTCCCATAAAAGTACGCCGCTGCGCAGGTCGATCACTCGGCATTCGACATCGACTCGCGTCTCACTGGCGACAACGACATAGCTCGTGCCATAGCGTTTTATCTTGATATAAACTGCGGCATCGGCGCCAAAGAAATCGCGCAATTTTGAGTAGGGTATTTCTTGCGCGTCGTTGGCGGAAGTCACCCCGTTTTGTCTAAAGGTCTCGTCGACCAAGCCGACCGGAAGGACATAGTAGCCGGACTCGGCCAATGGTCGCGTGGCATTCGCCCACACCCCAGGTGTCGCCTTGATGTCGGGTGATTCATTGATCGGCGGCATGACCAGCAGCGTCACCGGCTTGGCTTGTTGGAACGCGGCATAGTTGTATGGCGGTAGCTTGGTTGCACAACCTCCAAGTGCCAGCATTGCCGGAAGGAACACACAGACCCAAATTCGCTGGAAACTCATGTCGTCTTCTCGCCGTTGGCAGTTTTCGTTGAGGCATCGAGGCGCTTGAGTAATTGATCCATGTAGGGCGCAGATTCGGGGAACGTGGTCTTTTCGTCCAGCCAAAGTTGCCGCGTTTTATCCGTATTGTCCAGACTCAAGTACAACATGCCCAAATGCGCACGAAATCCTGGCGGCAGTGCCGCACCGACAGCACGTGCCTTTTCGGCTTGCGCTTCAAGAACGCGAATCTGCTCGGCAGGATTTATCGTACCGCGCAGCAAGGAATCGTACTGTTGGCGTGGAAATGTCTCCCACAGGTAAAGCGGTGCCGGACCTTTTTGAGCGCACCCTGCCAGTAACAGCAAAACCCCACCTGGAACGAGGTATCGCATCAATGACAAACCAGTCATTGACGTGCCTCACTGCCCCACTGACCAGCATCTTTGCCCGCCACCAGATTGTTTATTGCTTCACGCATGGCCAAATCGAGCACCTTGCCGTTTAGAGTCGCATCGTAACCAGCGGTGCCGCCAAAGCCGAGTACCTCACGATTGGAGAGCTCATATTCGCCGGCGCCACGCGCCGAATACACCACTTCAGAGGTGATGCTATTGACCACGTTGAGGGTAATCTTTGCGTAGGCAACCTGAGTTTTGCCGCGGCCAAGAATGCCAAAAAGCTGTTGGTCGCCGACTTCCTTGCGACCGAATTCGGAAATGTCACCAGTCACCACATAGGCAGCACCACGAAGCTTTTGTGTCACACCCTGAAGCTTGGCTTCCTGACCCGTCTCGCTCATGTTGTCGCGATCAAGCACTGAAAAGCGTTGCGACTGCTGCAGGTGCGCGACCAGCGTGGTCTTCGCCTGGCTGCCGAGGCGGTCTAGACCATCGGAGAACACGCCGCGCATGAAACTTGAATGATTGTCAAACTTACCCACGGAAATCGGCAGGCGGCTGCCAGCGTAGGGCAAGTCCGCGGCGCGAACTTTTTCCACTTGCACGGCGCGCGACGATTCGGTGGCACAAGCGGCTAACAGAAGAGCGCTGCTAACTACCACGGCAGCCAATGCAATCAGTCGAAAGCGGAACATTTAAAATTCTCCTTGGAAGTTTTCGCTCGGGTGGGCAACAGGCCGGCGGGCAATCGATACAAAGTCAACGCGACCTAGCGGCAAAGCAATGTTTTCGGATCGCCACCCACGTTTGGAATACCTAATTATAGAGTCTGCCTGATAGGCTAACAATCGCGTGCGGCGCTGACCAGAGACACTAAACCACGCCAGCCTCATGCGCTTGTTGGTCGGCGTGATAGCTTGAGCGCACCATCGGGCCGCAGGCGGCGTGGGAAAAACCCATCGTCATGGCCTCGCGCTCGAACATCGCAAACACGTCGGGATGCGCGTAACGCAACACCGGCAAATGATGCGTGGAGGGTGAAAGATATTGGCCGATGGTCAGCATATTCACATCGTGCGCACGCAAATCGCGCATCACTTGCAAAATTTCCTCATCGGTTTCGCCCAGACCCAACATCAATCCCGACTTGGTCGGCAGATGGGGATGTTGCGCTTTGAAGGCTTGCAAGAGTTTGAGCGAATGCGCGTAGTCCGAACCTGGACGGGCTTGTTTGTAAAGCCTGGGCACGGTTTCCAGATTGTGGTTCATCACGTCGGGCGCATTGGCACTGATGACTTGCAGGGCTAAATCCAATCGTCCACGAAAATCCGGCACCAGCACTTCGATGGTGGTTGCAGGCGAGAGCGCACGAATGCGCGCGATGCAATCAACAAAATGCTGCGCGCCACCGTCGCGTAAATCATCGCGATCAACGCTGGTGATAACCACATATTTGAGCCGCATCGCCGCAATCGAGCGCGCCAGTTTTTCCGGCTCGTCCACATCCGGCGGCAGCGGTTTGCCGTGGCCGACATCGCAAAACGGACAGCGCCGCGTGCATAAATCGCCCAGTATCATGAAGGTCGCCGTGCCCTTGCCAAAGCACTCGCCGATGTTGGGGCAGGTCGCTTCTTCGCAGACCGTATGCAAATTGTTGTCGCGCAAAATCTGCTTGATTTCACCAAAGCGCGCCGCGTTATTGCCCGCCTTGACACGTATCCACGAAGGCTTTTTGAGTACCTCGGTGACGGGGACAATTTTTATCGGAATGCGCGCAGTTTTAGCTGCGCCTTTTTGTTTTTCGCCGACAGCGGATGGCGATGTGCTAAGTGTCATTTTGATGGCCGAATTGATTGTTCGTGTGCATTGCGAAAACCGCAGTATCGCTTGCAGGCTTGGGGTGATGCAAGGGCAGCAGGTTGACGGCGTGTTATCAGCACCAACTGGCTAGCTCAAGTGTCGCTATCAATGAACTCGACATCGGCAATCCAGTTTCGTGTGCGTCGCGCCAAACGCGTTGCTTCGTTTTCTGCATCAAACCTCATTGATCCATGTCGCAGTAACGATGGTGCAAGGTTCTCAAAAGCATTGACGCTCACGACAGCGTACAGATGACCGGCTATTCGGCTGGTGACCAGCGGAACGACACCGCATTCGACGCAAATGTGGAACTCGGCAGTCTTCGTTTCAAAAGCGTATCTGGATACCAACGAAGCATCGCGAATGACCACCCTGAGCGCGCCAGTCGGGCAAGACGTCCACACGCCGCCGTGCTTGATACAAAACGAACAGGTGCAAGCGCGGGCGGGGATTTCCAACGGCTCGGGTTTCCACGTTAGGGCGAAGGTGATGTTGCGGCAGTGGCAGCTTCCGTTGATTAGCATGATGAAATCTTTTGACGAGTGACGACTGGCGTAGAGTTAAGCGGATTGCGCGAATGTTTTACTTGACGATTTCTTTGGCGTTGACGGCTGTGTTGGCGGACTCGTCTGGCGCAAATTGCGTTTGAAGTTGCCGTGTCAGCGCTGCGGCGACAGCGCTCGTACTTGCTTTGGCCGACAGCGCCGACACTTGCGTCACCGCCATTCCCGCGTAGCCGCAGGGGTTGATTGCGGTGTAGGGTTGCAGGTCCATGTCGACGTTAATCGATAGCCCGTGGTAGCTGCATCCGCGCTTGATACGCAAACCCAACGCGGCGATTTTTGCGCCGCGCACATAGACACCGGGGGCGCCTGTCAGGCGCTCGCCGGTGATGCCGAATTCGGCCAGCGTGGCGATGATGGCTTGTTCGATTTGATGAACAAATTCGCGCACCTTGAGATTGCGGCGACGCAGATCGAGCAGTAAATAGGCGACGATTTGGCCTGGGCCGTGATAGGTGATTTGGCCGCCGCGATCAACTTGCGCGACGGGAATTTTTGTTGCGGCGATGAGGTGTTCGGGCTTGCCGGAAAGTCCTTGCGTGAACACCGGCGGATGTTCGCAAAACCAGATTTCGTCAGGCGTGTTTTCGTCGCGCGTGGCGGTGAAATCTTGCATTGCAGTGAAGGTAGGTGCGTAGCTTACGCGACCTAGTTGGCGAAAAACTAGCTGGGTGTTCACTACAAAATTACAGCACGACTTTGACCAGTGGATGCGCGCTTAGCTCGGTGTAGAGTGCGTCGAGTTGCACTTGCGAAGTGGCGCGTACTGTGCAGGTGAGCGAGAGATATTTTGCGCCGCTTGATGGGCGCATTTCCATGCTTGCCGGATCAAAATCCGGTGCGTGACTGAGTACCACGGCGAGCACTTGTTGGGCGAATTCCGGCACGGCATTACCCATAATTTTGAGTGGAAAGTCGGACGGGAATTCGATTAGTGTTGGTCTATCCATGGCGCATGACCTCGTGTTTGTAGGTTTGATACCAAGCCAGCATTTTGGTGTGGATCGGCCAGCGGGATGTCGCCGACGGCGTGCCGTCATCCGCTACGGCGAAGAGCACGTCTTTTGTGCGACTGCCTTGTAGCGCAGCGGTTTCTGGTTTTGCCTTTGTTTCACCAACACCAACTGGCAAGCTAGGTGCAACTCCAATGCGACCAATGCTTTTTCCATCCAGCGTGGCAATCGGCAAAATTTCTTTGGTCGACGAGGCCAGCCACAGTTCATCGGCGTTGCGGGTTTCGGTTTCGGCGATGTCGCGCACGATTACCGGCAGACCATATGTGGCGGCGAGTTCCAGCACGATGTCGTAGGTGATGCCGGGCAGAATGCGATGATCTTTTGGTGGCGCGAATAACACGCCAGCTTTGATTACAAAAATACTCGATGCCGAACCTTCGGTGAGCAATCCGTCGCGAAACAAAATGGTTTCGACGCAGTTTTGCGCGACCGCGTATTGGCGCAGCAAACAGTTCGCCAGTAGTGATGTGGTTTTCAAATCGCAACGCAGCCAGCGCGTGTCAATTGCGCTCACTGTCGCGATGCCGTTTGTGCGCATCGCCTCTGGCGGCGTCGTCAGTGGCTCGGCCATCAACATTACTGTCGGTTGGATCACCGCAGGGAAGGCATGATTGCGCACTGCCATAGTTCCGCGTGTGACTTGAATATAGATGGATTGATCTTCCCATTGCGCATCTGTGGCGAGCTTCAATATCAACACGCGCCATTGGGCAAGCGAGTGCGGATTGACCAGCGCAACGCCGTCCAGGCTTTGCTGCAAACGCGCGAGATGTTCGTCGAGGCGAAACGGCATTCGCGAATACACGGGGATGATTTCATACACGCCGTCGCCAAACAAAAACCCACGATCCATCACCGAGATTTTTGCCTCGGCTGGATTGATCCATTCGCCGTTGAGATAAAGTTTTGTCATACGCGGCGGCTTATCGTGATGTCGGACTTAACACGACTGTGGGAGCAAGATTAAATGTCTCGGTGAGCGTTTGCACTGCACGTCGCGCGGCGGCCACATCTGGCCACGGTCCGAGTTGCACGCGATGCAATTTGCCGTCGCTGTTGATGACCAATTTTTCGGCCAACGTACCTAGCTCGCGCGCCAACTCACGTGCCAAATGTGCGCGTAGTGCGTCGGCGTTATCGCGATTGCTGAAGGCGCCGAGTTGGACAAAATGTCCGCCTTCTCCAGAAACGGTTGGTAGCGATTTAGGTACGGGTGCAATCGCTGCATCCCCACCCCGAGCCTCGCCTTGAAGGGCTGGGGGTATCTGCGCCAGAGTTTGACCGGGCGCGATGCTT
>JANYAW010000198.1 GCA_025361105.1 Rhodocyclaceae bacterium
GCCGCATCGTAGTCTTGCAAGGTGGCGCCGGTTTCGGGTTCTATGCTTTTGCACAGCCGCTGCATGCTGTCATAGACATAGCTGCGCGTTGCATTGGCACTGATGCCGTTCACCGTGCCGCTGCGGGTGATGGACTGCGGCTTGCCAAAGACGTCGCGGCTGATGGTGACACTCAGGTTCTCCGGCGCACTGATACTGATCGGCGTGGATTCGCTGGGCTGATCGAAGGCCTGGAAGCTGGTGGTCACAGTCTGACCACGCGCATCCGTGGTGGATTTGCTAAAGCCACTGTTATAGGTCTGGCTGGTGGTGAGCGTCCCCAGTTCGCTGTCTGCCGTGCTGCTGGTGGGGCGACCCAGTGCATCGAAATAGCTGCGGCTGCCGGCCGGGGTCGCTGTGATGCTGGCAATGTCGCGCTGCGGATAGGATTCATAAGTGGCGCGACCCTTGTGATCGAAGGCTCGTACCACCACGCTGCGGGTATTGGCCTCATCGGTGCTATCGAACGTGCGGCTCATCACCGGGCGCCATAGCGCATCGACATAGGTGACAGCGTTGCCCGTGCCGGTGGCAATGGTTTGCCGCCAATGGCCGGCAGGCAGGCCATATTCGGCGCTGGCGACGGGCACAAAGGTGAGCGTGGTGCTGTTCCAGGTCACGGGGTCGCCGGTGGGTTGCGTGATAAGGTTGAGTCGCCCTATCGTGTCGTAGCCGTAGTTGGTAGTGAAACCATTGGCATCGGTGAGCGAGGTGATGAGGCCACGGTTATCGACGACCGCGCTTTGGCTGGTGCCGTTGGCATAGCTGATGGTTTGCGGCAGGCCGCGTTTGTAATTGCTGTAAGTCGTGGTCTGGTTCAGGCCGTCCTTGCGCGTGGCCAGCGTGCCGTCGCTGTTATAAGTATTGGTATGTTCGAGATTGCCGAATCGACTGGTGGTGAGGACGTTGGCGGTGGTGGCATCGAAAGTGCGGCTCAGGACCACAGCGCCGGTGCTGGCTTCGGTAACGGTCGCGGCCTGGCTCAATATCCACTTGCCGAGTTGATCGAAGTAGCTGGTGGTTTCGCTGCGCAACATGGGCGAGCCACCGCCCAGCGTGCTGGACTTGGTGACGCTCAGCGGACGCGCTTTGCTATCGAAGCTATTGGCCTGCCAGTTAAAAGTGACACCGTCTTGCACCGTGCTACGCAGATCAACCGGCAGGTGACGCGTGGTGATGCCGCCATCGCCCGCGTCCTGCTCGCTGGTCCCCACCGGATTGGGGAAGCTAGTCGTGTTGTAGTGCGTGGTCGTCGTGCTCAAGGCAGTGCTGCCATTCCAGCCGGATTCCGTCTTCAGTAGCTGGCCTTCGTTGACCTGGAAGGTATTGCCAAAGGTATGGCGGGTCACATCGCCCCGTGGGTCAGTGACATAAACCATTGCGGGGAATCCTGTGCACTGTGGACAGTCAGTGCCACCCGGCCACCACGTGTCGTAAGTCGTCGACCAAGTCATTGTTGGCAAACCAGGGCCAGTGATGGTCTTTTGCTTGAGGGCAAAGACCTGACTGTATTTTGAAAATACTGCCGTCCCAACTGAGTTGGGTAGGCCATCAGAAAAGCATCCGATTGGTACGCCATTGCGACCGTGCTCTATGGCCGTCAGGGTGAAGGATCCCACGGCTCCCGAGGGGTGCACCATGGTGCCCGTGGCTTCCGGGCTGGCAAGGCCATTGGTGTTATAGGCACCCATATCGCACTCAGTCGGCGTCACAGAGTCGGCGGTATGCTCTGGATACTCCATGTCCATATAGATCAAACCGTTATTCGTTGCTTGATAGGGATTAGGATTGGGTTGTGCCATCCCCGTGAAATTCCATGCCGTCCCATCCGGTAGGGTCACCGTCGCCAGATTGGTCCATCCACCACCACCACCGGGATAGGGCGTCACTTGGTAGCCATAGTTCCACGTTCGGCTACCGTCGCTGACCGACTGCACGAAATGCGTGCCCGATCCATAAGTGAAGCTCAGGGTGCGGCCATCGCTGCTCTGTATGCTGAGCAACTTCCACTTATCCGTGCTGTCGTAGGTATAAGTCACGGTATTGCCAAAACGATCAGTGATCAGCGTCGGCATGATCCAGACTTCACTACGACCAAGGGTGCGGTGAGCACCCGCGGAACTGGCTAGTTTGCTGAGAGTATCCGTTTGCCGCGAAACCAACCAATCGAATTTGTACTGCGTGCCATTGGGCGCAATCGCCAAGAATCCTTCACCTTGTTCATAGCTGGGCGTGGATCCTGTCGTGCTGGCAAGTGTCGGCAGGCAACGAATCGACCACAATCCCGTCGTTACAAGGGGCGTCGCCTGACCGTCATTGGGCACATTACTGTTGTTCGACGCATTGCGCACAAGAACCTCCTGTGAGCCGGCTCCTGGGATGCTCATGAAGTTACCGTGCCAGAATTCCTTAGCTCGAAATTTGGGGGTTAGCGGGCCTGCGGCGGGAACTTCTGGCGGAGCACCGAAATTGGTACATCGCTGATTCGATTTCTGATTCGAAGCATTCAGCTTTACCCACCCGTCGGCGGCGGCAAAGGTGCCATACATATGCGGAATTTCCAGGTCCCATTCCCGGAACAATCCCTGCCAGGAGTTACCATGTCCGCCTGTCACCAGTCGCCGACTCACCGCTACCGGTAGATGATTGTTGCCTTCCAGACTCACATCCGTTTGAACGAATTCGAGCGTACCGCGATAGATATTGACTTTGTCGCCAAACAAGTCCGTACCGAGTGCCGTGACCGCCTTAGGTGCCCGAATCAGCTTCCCGTTCTCGACATAGTTCGCCGGGTCGAATGAGGTCGGATCCTCACTCCCCGCAGACATCGTCGTGGCGACCGCCGATGCGGCCTTAGTTGTTTTGATGGTGGGTGTCGTTGTCGGGCCGGTCGAAGCCGTGGTTTGGGCCATGGCTTGGGTCAGGCCAAAGACGATGGTGAGCGCAACGAGTCCCTGCATCAGCAGGGCTCTGGCGCCCTCGGCTCGCTTGGCTTGGGCATTCATCCCCCTTCCTTTTGAACGCAGCGCACCCAATTCCCGGTAAAAATTGGTGAGACCCTGGGTTTCAGGCAAGCAAGTGGCTATGTGCGTAAAAGCAAGCATGGGAAATCTTTCGAAAGTGAAGGGCGGACGTGAGCGCAGCCAAGTTGCCTGGCGATTCAGAGGGTTATTTGAAAATGCATTGAAAACTCAACGCTGACGAGTAAGCCAACAGCATTCCTGACTCGCACCGCCGCACATGCTAACGGGACAATCCTTTAGTGATAAATCTTTTTTACAGCGAATCGCAATCAGTTTCCTCAACAGCCCTTGGGCAGGCCTAGGGGCGACTTTGCTGATGATATTGACGGTCCGCGAGCATTCTCGTTTTGCACCACGCAACACCAACGGAATTCCACCAGCGTTGTTAGGACGCTTGTGCTAGCGGATTCACAACCCTCTGGATCAATTTGGTCCTACAAAAACCGGGCAGGTCACACCAAGCGAAGCAAAGGAGAAATGAATGATGTTGTCCATTTGTCGCTCCATGAGCGCCCAGTTAATCGTGATGAAGCCAACTGCTCCGCATAGGGCGGGTAAATCACTTTCGTTGATGTCAGCCATACAAGTTCCTAACGAAATGTAAGCCGCAAATCTTACGGCTTACTCTGGGGGGGGCTGCGGATAATTCCGAGCATCATGTTGCTTTGAACATTCAATGCGGACTGTCTTGCGTTCAAGCCCCTTCAAACCCTCTCACGCCAAATACCCACCCGCTTCCCCTTCTGAGCCGCCGAGTTTTGTAGTTTCGGCACGGGGATTTCCAGTCGCGTTGTTTGAGCGTAGCGAGTTTAGCGACTGGCCGTGCTGAGGCTACGAAACTTGGGTAGCCCGCAGGGTCGGGGAAGGGGGTGCGTTTCTTTGGTTCTATTCTTGCTGCGCAGCAAGAAAGAACTCGGCTGTCGGGCCGAGTCCCGACGCGGACATTAAGCAATTATCCACGCTAATCGGATAAGAAAAAACATCAATTAACGGCGTATTGCCAGCACCAACTGGCGCGACAAGACTTCCCCATCCCCACCCCGACCCTCCAATCGCAAACGTCGCATGCGACCTTCCCCTTGAAAGGGAGGGAGTTAAAGCACCTTCCTAGGAACCCAAAAAACCCAAATCGCACACTTACTTGTAAGCTTTCAAGCGTGAAATATCAACCATGTTGCCAAATTTCTCGCGCCAATACTGAAAGCCTCAAATGCGTATCGCATTACTCTCAGATATTCATAGCAATCTTGAAGCCTTGCAGGCCTGTTTGCGCCATGCCAAAAAGCAAGGCGTTGATCGCTATGCCGTGCTCGGTGATTTGGTCGGCTACGGTGCCGATCCAGTTGCCGTTGTCGAACGCATCGCGCAGATGCAGCAAGACGGCGCGGTTGTGTTGATGGGTAATCACGATGAAGCGGTGATTGGTGACGAGAAAGCATTAAATGAAAGTGCGCGTGAATCGGCCTTGTGGACGCGCCAACAATTGTCATCCGAAGCTTTGAACTTCCTGCGCGCGCTGCCCTTATGCGCGCAGCTAGGCAATTTGCTGATGGTGCACGCCAGCGCTTATCAGCCTGAGAAATTTCATTACTTGATTGACTCTGATGATGTGGTGGCGTGCATCACGGCCGCCCAAGCCCGCATGCCAACTGTGCGCTTGGTTGCGGCTGGGCACGTACACGAACAGCGCTTGTGGCATTACTCAGGTCGGCAACCCGCTGCGGCAGCCTATCGGCCTATCGCTGGTGCGATGATAGACCTGCTGCCGACGCGGCGCTGGGTGGCGACCATCGGCTCGGTCGGTCAGCCACGCGACGGAAATCCGGCGGCAAGCTATGCCATCGTTGATCTCGCGCAAAGTCGGATTAGTTTTTTCCGCGTACCTTACGATCACGCCGCTGCTGCTGAAAAAATTCGCCAGGCGGGTTTGCCTGCTTGGAATGCGCAACGTTTGAGCATCGGTAAATAGACCATAAAATACTCCAGCATGGCAAACCACTTAGCGTCTTTGCAAACCGGAACCACCATCGATGGTTTCACTTTGGGCGCATGTGTTGCCAGTGGCGGCGCGGGCTATCTCTACGATTGCACCCATGCCGAGCACACCTCGCCGCTGCTGATGAAAGTTCCGCGTATCGGCCACAATCAACCCTTGGCCGGACTCATCAGTTTTGAAACGGAATGCGCGATACAGCCGCGTCTCGACACACCGCATGCGCCACGGGTACTTGGTGTCGGGCGACTCGACGAACAACCCTATCTGGTGATGGAAAAAATCGAAGGGCAGACGCTGGAAAAATTGATCGCCCTGCGGGGACCAATGCCACTCGAAGACCTAATCGAAATCGGTGCCGCGATGGCGCGCGCGCTGCACGCGCTGCATCGCAGTCAAGTCATTCATCTTGATGTCAAGCCGGGCAATCTCATGCTCAAAGCTGATGGCAGTATCGTGCTGTTGGATTTTGGCTTCGCACATCATTCGATGTGTCCGGATTTGTTTTATGAAGCGCAGCTAAAAAGCGTTGGCACGCCGGCCTATATTTCACCAGAGCAAATTCTTGGCACACGGCACGACCCACGCAGCGATCAATTTGCATTGGGTGTGACATTGTTTGAAATGGCTACCGGACAACTCCCATTTGGCACCATGGAAGCAGCCAGCGAAATGCAACAACGGCTGTGGCGGGCACCGATTCCGCCACGCAGCATTCGCCAGGACTTGCCCGCGTGGTTTCAGGAAGTCGTGTTGCGCTGTCTGGAGCTGGATGCCGAGCAACGCTACGCCAACTGCGGTCAGATTGCCTGGCTGTTTGAGCAACCGCACAAGATCGAACTCACCAAACGCCTTCAACGCACCGAGGCCGCAGGGTTTTGGGTGCAAGCACAGCGCTGGTGGCGAAGTAGAAATCGTCCCTTGAAAGCGCCGCGCATGAATGCGGAAAATCCGCTCGATGTTGCGCCCGTCGTGCTGGTGGCGCTCGATCCCGAAAGCGATGACGAAGCGTTATTGGAATCTCTGCGCACCGCCACCCGCCGCGCTCTGATGAGCTCGCCAGAGAGTCGCTTGTCATGCGTGTCGATTATCGAGAGCAGCAAAGCGCAAGAAACCGACGATGACAATGAAGCAGATCGCCAGCACCACACCTTGATTGCGCTCCAGCATTGGGCCTCCACGCTGCAGGTGGACGAGCGCCAATTATCACTTCACGTGTTTGAAGAATCCGACCCGGCACAAAGAATTCTCGCCTTTGCCGAGCACAATCAAGTCGACCTGATAGTTCTCGGCGCAAGCCGTGCCGACCGAACCATCGAGCGCGTCCGCTCAACCATGACACGCGTGGTGGGGAGGGCAAGATGCAGTGTGATCGTAGTGCGACCGAATGTGGATTATTGACGGCGTGTCGCCAGCACCAACCGGCGAAGTTGAACTACGTTTTTCCCCGATGAGCGTAGATGATTGCTTGAAGTCCGAGTCGGGACTCGGCCCGACAGCCGAGTTCTTTCTTGCTGCGCGGCAAGAATAGAACCAAAGAAACGCGCCCCCTTCCCCGGCCCTGCGGGCTACCCGAGTTTCGCAGCCTCAGCACGGTCAGTCGCTAAACTCGCTGCGCTCAAACAACGCGACTGGAAATCCCCGTGCCGAGACTACGAAACTCGACGGCTCAGAAGGGGAATATGGTGGGTGTTTGGCGTTCGAGAGCTAAACACCTTCAGCGTAGAGGTAGGTTGACTGGGGAACTTTCTTTCATTGACTCACACGAGGAATAAGTACGAACCGTTGCCGCCGAAAGGCTTGCACGTGCAAATTTACTTTCGTTTGCGACGAGGCCACCTGCAAATCAGCTCGCTCCAGGTTTCATTTGCCTTCATACAGGTACACAAATTCCGTTAAGGCGCACCATCCAACTGACGATTGAGTATGAACGAAAAAAACCCGCCGAAGCGGGATTTAATTTTATGCAAATCAACCTAAAACATAACTGACCTACGGTTTGACCGCACCTGTTGTACCACTTGGTGCAGCGGCTGCCGCAGGCGGAGCATCTTTATGCATGGCTTCTTGAGCAGCATGTTCGCCACCCATGTCGACCGGACCACTTCGCATCAACACCCACAAGGTGATCGCGGCGAAGGCGATGAATCCGACGATAAGTTTCCACATAATGATGCCCGTTCCTTGTTATTGGTTGAAATTAGCCGCGCCGTTAGCCGTTGTGATACACGTCACTGTCTTTGGTTTCTTTGACGAACAAAGTACCGACAACAAGGGTGACACCCGCAATCACAATCGGATACCACAGGCCGCTATAAATGTTCCCATAGGCGGCGACGATGGCGAAGCTGGTGGCCGGCAGGAAACCGCCGAACCAGCCGTTGCCGATGTGATAGGGCAATGACATCGAGGTGTAGCGGATGCGTGTGGGGAACATCTCAACCAGCATCGCGGCGATTGGTCCGTACACCATCGTGACGTAAATCACCATGATGGTCAGGATCAAGATCAGCATCGGCTTGTCGACTTTCGCCGGATCTGCCTTGGCTGGATAGCCCGCTGCTTTCACTGCGTCGTCCATCTCTTTCTTGAAGCGTGCGCCATCTGCTTTCGCCGTCGCGCCTTTGCCGTCATACGCGTCGATGACTTTGTCGCCGAACTTCACTTGCGCTACGGCTTGGCCAGGAACTTCCACATTGGTGTAGTTCAAGCCGTTGGCCGCGAGATAGGCTTTTGCCACATCGCAAGTGGTGGTGAACTTGGCGACACCCGTTGGGTTGAACTGGAAGGAACATTGCGCCGGGTCGGAAGTCACCACAATCGGGCTAGTCGCTTGCGCCTTGGCGAGATCGGGATTGGCGTATTCCAGCAAACCTTGAAACAGCGGGAAGTAAGTCAGCATTGCGATCAGGCAACCAGCCATGATGATGGGCTTGCGACCAATCTTGTCGGACAGCCAGCCGAAGAAAATGAATCCCGGCGTGCCCAACACTAGACTGACAGCAACCAAAATATTGGCGGTCGCACCGTCAAGCCGTGCCATTTTTTCAAGGAAGAACAATGCGTAAAACTGACCGGTGTACCACACCACAGCTTGACCGGCGGTGAGGCCAACGAGCGCTAGGATGACGATCTTCAAGTTTTTCCATTGACCGAAAGCTTCGCCTATCGGCGCCTTGGACAACTTGCCTTCGTCCTTGAGTTTGGTAAACGCGGGCGACTCATTGAGTTGCAAACGAATCCACACCGATACGGCGAGCAAGATGACCGAGAGAAGATACGGAATACGCCAGCCCCAATCAGCAAATGCTTCTTCGCCAACGGCGGTGCGGGTACCGAGGATCACCAGCAGTGCGAGCATCAAGCCGACCGTGGCGGTGGTTTGAATGAAGCTGGTGTACAAACCGCGACGACCATCCGGCGCATGTTCGGCAACGTAGGTCGCCGCACCACCATATTCACCACCTAGCGCCAAGCCCTGCAACATCCGCAAGCTAATCAAAATGATAGGTGCGGCGATGCCGATGGAAGTGTAGTTGGGCAACAGACCGACGACAAATGTCGACGTACCCATGATGAGAATGGTGATTAAAAAAGTGTATTTGCGTCCGACCAAATCACCAAGACGACCAAACACCAGAGCGCCAAACGGACGAACCGCAAAGCCTGCCGCAAAGGCCATCAAGGTAAAGATTAAGCGGGTTTGTTCGTCAAGCGAAGTGAAAAAGTTTTTCGCGATGACGGCGGCCATAACGCCGAATAGGTAAAAGTCATACCATTCAAAAATGGTACCAAGCGACGAAGCGAAGATAACCTTCTTCTCCTCCGCAGTGATGGGTGCGACGGCTGTAGTGGTAGCCATTGTGCCTCCTCCGAATGTTGTATTGAAATAACAGCAACCAGCCGCAGGCGCGGCATTGGCAAACGGATTGTGGAGACGACAGCTTACGTTGAGCTTACTGTGCTGAGCGCACTTGGCTAAGCAGCGTGGAGCATTTACCGCTGCGGTTATCTTTCAACAAACGCGCGCTCAATCACATAGTCACCGGCCACACCCGTATGCGGCGAAATCACAAATCCGCGCACATCGAGTAGCTTGCTGATGTCGCCCAACATCGCCGGGCTGCCGCAAATCATGGCGCGATCAGTTTCCGGATTGAGTTGCGGCAGACCGATGTCACTACACAGTTTCCCTGACTCAATGAGCGAGGTGATGCGCCCCTCATTGCGAAACGCTTCACGGGTAACGGTCGGGTAATAAATCAGGCGCTCCTTGACCATCTCGCCGAGATATTCATGCTGCGGCAAGCGCGTCTCGATAAGTTCCGCATAAGCCAGTTCATTGACGAAACGCACGCCGTGGATCAGCACCACGTTTTCAAATCGCTCGTAGGTTTCGGGGTCGTGAATCAGGCTCAGAAACGGCGCGAGACCGGTGCCGGAGGAAAACATGTAAAGACTTTTGCCCGGCTTCAAATCGCGCAACACCAAAGTGCCGGTGGGTTTGCGGCTGACCAGAATCGGGTCACCGACTTTGATGTTTTGCAGGCGCGAAGTGAGCGGGCCGTGAGCGACTTTGATGCTGAAGAATTCCAGATGTTCGTCGTGGTTGGCGCTGGCAATGCTGTAAGCGCGGGCGATTATCTTGCCTTCGACTTCCAAGCCTATCATCACGAAATGGCCGTTTTCAAAACGCAAGCCGGGGTCTCGCGTGGTGCGAAAACTGAACAAGGTATCGTTCCAGTGATGCACGCTGGTGACGTGCTCGGTTCCAAACTTTGACACGGCGAAATCCTCTACAAAGAAGAAGCGGCAAAGAAGCGAATTTTACCGAACGGGTTGCGCGCGGCTAAGACTGATTGGCAATATGCTTATGCGCGCTTATGCGGTTCTGTCAGTCAAATAGTTGCTTAAGCGAACATAGTCAGCGACACCGATGTCCTCGGCACGCGCCATCGGGTCGATATTCAACGCCCTCAGTTCGCTGTCGGTGATATGTGCGCGCAAAGTGTTGCGTAGCATTTTGCGGCGTTGTGAAAATGCGGCGAGAACGACTTTGGCAAAGTGGGATACGTCGTTTGCTTTTGGTGGCGGCGTGTCACCAGCACCAACTGGCGAGTCAAGTCTGCGTGGAATCATCCGCACAATCGCCGAGTCAACTTTCGGTGCGGGGCTGAACGATTCCGGTGGCACAACAAACAAGCAATCCATTTGATAGCGGTATTGCAGCATCACCGAGAGCCGCCCGAAATTGGTGGTGCCCGGTATCGCCACCATGCGGTCGACGACTTCCTTTTGCAGCATGAAATGCATCTCGGCGACCAGCGGTGCAAACTCAACCAAATGAAATAGTAGTGGGCTGGAAATATTGTAGGGCAGGTTGCCGATAATCTTCAATTGGCCTTTACCTTTGAGTGCGCCGAAGTCGAATTTCAGCGCGTCACCTTCATGTATCGTCAATCGCTCAGCCGAATAACGACCACGCAAACGGGCAATCAAATCGCGGTCGATTTCGACCACATGCAAATGCCGTATGCGTTGCAGCAACGGGTCGGTCAGTGCGCCTAGGCCTGGGCCGATTTCAACGATGGTTTCATCATCCTGCGGCGCAATCGCGTCAATGATGTTTTTGATTACCCCTTGCGCGACCAAAAAATTTTGCCCGAAGCGTTTGCGCGCGACGTGGCCCTGGTGCGAGGTTTTCATAACGCCGTTACTGCTCGCTTACGTTGCACAATTTCCACCGCAGTTTCGATTGCCGCAAATAAACTATTCGGCGACGCGCGACCGCTACCTGCCAAATCCAGGGCTGTACCGTGATCGACCGAGGTACGAATAATTGGCAAGCCCAAAGTGATATTCACGCCCTCGTCAAACGCCGCATATTTCAACACCGCGAGCCCTTGATCGTGATACATCGCAACTTGTGCGTCGGAGTTTGCCAGCACATTTTTGGTGAACAAAGTATCGGCAGGCAAGGGGCCAATCAAGTTCATTCCTTCGGTACGCAAGCGCTCCAACACGGGCGCAATAATCTCGATTTCTTCACGCCCCATGTGGCCACTTTCACCCGCATGCGGGTTGAGTCCGGCGACCAAAATTCGCGGGCTGGCGATACCAAATTTTGATCTCAACTCGGTGTGCACAATGCGCAAAGTGATTGCTAGATCACGCTGCGTGAGCGCAGCAGGCACGTCTTTGAGCGCCAGATGCGTGGTCGCCAGCGCGACCCGCAACCCCGCGCCGGCGAGCAGCATCACCACACGCGGGGTGGCGGTTTTGGCGGCCAGATATTCGGTATGACCAGTGAAGGCAATTCCCGCATCGTTGATGATGCCCTTGTGCACCGGCGCGGTGACCATCGCCGAATATTCACCCGCTGTGCAACCGGCAATCGCCGTATCAAGCATGCGCAAAACATACGCCGCATTGGCCGCGTTCAATACCCCTGGCGTGCACGGAACATCGAGCGTGATTGAGCGAATATTGAGATTCTTGATGTTGATGCCGAGCAAATCGGCGCGCGCCTCAAACAAAGTTTGATCGCCAAGAACCACCAGCGGAATCAGCCAATTTTTCGCTGCCAATTGCAGACAAATATCCGGCCCGATACCGGACGGCTCGCCACTAGTGACGACAATGGGCGCAATAGGTTTCATGACCGCAAAAGCGCGGTGCGGCAGCGCTTAACGCTCGTCAGTGCGCAACTCAACATAAGCGCGGTCACGCATTTGACGTATCCATTCCTGATACGCCTCATCGGATTTGCGCTCGCGCAGGATTTGCCTCGCCATCGCCCGTTGACGCTCTTGCGATGCCTCTTCGGTGCGCCGTTCCAAGACCTGAATGAGGTGAAAACCAAACTGGGATTGAATCGGATCGCTGACTTGATTGATTGCCAGCGCATCCATCGCGCGGTCAAATTCCGGTACCGTGTCGCCTTGGTAAAGCCAGCCCAAATCACCGCCTTTGGAAGCCGATAAATCATTCGATTGCATGCGCGCGGTTTCAGCGAAATCGGCACCCGCAGTGAGTTTTTCTTTGATTGCCATTATCTTGCGTCGTGCTTCTTCGACTGTCACCAGATCGCCAACTTTTATCAGCACATGACGTGCATGGGTTTGTTTCACACCGGCGGAGACGCTTGTGCCGGCACCACGTCGCTCGACCAGTTTGACAATATGGAATCCGGCCGGGCTACGCAATATTTCGCTCACTTCACCGGGCTGCATTTTCTTCACTGCCTCGGCATACAAGGCCGGTAATCGGTCCAGCGGGCGTGCGTTCATCACACCACCGGACAAGCCATCGGGTGCGTCGGAAAAACTCGCCGCAACGCGGGCGAAATCTTCGCCGCGACGAATTTGGTCGAGCGCCGATTGCGCGCGCACGCCTATGCGCATCAACTGGTCTGGCGTGGCTTGCTCGGGAACGCGCACCAAAATATGCGCCAGGGCGACTTCGGGATTGGCATCAACCGTTGCAACCGGATTGGCCAGATAGTTATCGATCTCGCCTTCGGAAATCACAATGCGGCCTTCGACCTCACGTTCGCGCAGGCGCGAGAGCGTCATTTCATCGCGGATGTCTTCACGAAATTTGGCCCAGGTCACGCCATCTTTTTGCAGTGCTGCCTGAAAATCCGTCATCGACATGCGATTGTTTTCAGCGATGCGACGCAGCGCTGCATCAAGCTCGATATCCGGTACACGCAAACCGGTTTCGCGCGCGAGTTGCAATTGCACACGATCACTAATCATGCGTTCCAACAACTGCTGCTCCAGCACATCCCTGGCTGGCAACGGCACATTTTGGCTGCGCAGTTGGCGCTCGACTGTGGCCAGACGATTACGATGTTCGAGCAAGGTAATGGCTTCGTCGTTGACCACCGCGAGTATGCGGTCGACATCTTGACTGGTGACCCGCGTGCCTTGTGCTGAGGCTACCAGCGAAGCAGTCATTAGCAAAGCGAGTGTGGCAATACGAAAAGTTGAGCGGCATGAGTTCATAGATTTAGTTCGCAGCAAAGGCCGGATCGGCCGAGGGTTGGTTGATGATGCCGTAGCCGGGAATCGAGCGCTTGAGTGTTTCCAGCGGGTTCGATCCGATACGAGAGAAACCGTTGAGTTCGAGTTGCAAAAATAATGCGGTAGTAGATCGTTTCGTTTGGGTCGCCAGACGTTGCAAAACAATACGTGATGCCCAGCAATCCTCACCATACTCCAGCCCAGCCAAGGTCTCGACCACGCGTTTTTCTGTGAACGAGTAGTTGTAGCGCCCGACCCCTTGCCATTTCCCCATCAGTGGCCATTGTCCTGATAAATCCATCTGGCTAACTCCGGGCAGAATCACGCCGGTCGTGGCGTGAGCAAAGCGGTAACTTGCGTTCAGTAGTTTGCCCAGTTCCGGTTGGTAGCGCGCGCCGACATTGAAGCGCTCAGTCTTGTTCAGGTGCGGATTGTATTGCCACGCGGTGGTAGCAGTTGTCTGCGGCAAAATTTGGCCAGAGACTTCGGCCAATAAATCAGTCTGGCGATCAGTACGTGGTGCTTCGCCGGGCAAGCCAACTTTTTGCGTGGCGAAATAAATCCGCTGACCAAAACTGCCGCGCAAAACTTCGGTGCCGTCGTTCGGGTTGATCAGGCGCGAGCTAAGCATGTAGGTGAGTTGATTGGCATCGCCAATCCGGTCACCGCCTGCATAGCGATTCTCGGAAAACATTTGCGAGAAATTAAGATCAGCAATGCCGGTGTCAAACACGGGGATTTTTGACTGATCGCGATTCGGGATGTAGAGGTAGTACACGCGCGGCTCTAACGTTTGGGTCAGCGTTTGCTGCGTCCATTCGATGTCGCGCTCAAACACCATGGTCGAGTCAACGCTGGTAATTGGTACGCTGCGACTGATCCGATCAGGCGTGCCGACAGGTGGAGTATCGAGTCGATATTTGGTGGTGCTGATGCCAATTTTTGGCGTGATTGAAAGTCCCGATAGTTGCAGCGGCAAGGCCAATTGCGGATACAGCGTGAACCGATTTCCTTCGGGCAGCGTGTCGTGACGAAAACTCACGCTCTCGCCTTGCACCGAAAAAACGGTACCAAAGGGCATATCGGCGCGCGCAGCACTGACGCTGAGTTTTGGCAGCAGTTTGTAGGGTTTGCCGACCGGCGGCAACAGCGGGTCTTGTAAGGTTTGAAAGGTCTGCGCCATCAAAGTCGCCGACCACCACGAACTGCCATAGGTGAGCGCGCCTTGACGCAATAAATTGGTTTGTGAAGTCACTGCCAGACGGCTCGACAAATCGCTGAAATAGGTATCGTCAGAAACGCCATTGAGATTCAGACTGCCCGAAAACCCGCCGCCGAATTGTTGCGTGTGACTAATCGCATAAGCGTGACGCGTGGTGTCGGTGACTTTGTCATTCGGCAGATATTCATAGCGTACTTGGCCGGTGTATTTCGGATCAAGATAGCGGAACTCGGTGTTCATTTGTACGCCGCGCTTGACCATCACACGTGGCGAAAAAGTCGCGTCCATATCCGGTGCGATATTCCAATAAATCGGTTGCGTGAATTCGATGCCGCTCTTGCTGGTTGAACCAAAAGTTGGTGTCAGCAAACCGCTTTGGCGTTGATTGGAAAGCGAGAACGACAACCACGGCGTGTAAAAAATTGGAACACCTTTGAAATACACCGTGGCATTGCGACCGGTGCCGGAATCATCGTTTTGATCGAAGCTGATGTTGCCAGCTTTGGCGAACCAATCGGTGTCGCCATTCGCAGCGGGTTTGCAGGTGCTATACGTGCCGTCGGTCAATTCGTATTTGCCTTCACCGACAAAATCCATACGCGCCGCCGTACCGTGGGCGACAGGGTTTTGGTCGCGTGATCCGCCAGTGGCAGACTGGCGTTTGCGGGTGGAACTAATTTTGTAGGCGGGCGTTTCAAAAAAACCGATGTTGTCCGCCAGCTTCAAGCGCAAATGCGGGCCGCTGATTTCTTCGTTGGTTCGCGTCAGCAACACATTGCCGCTGGCATCGACTTCGTCGCTGGTCTGGGTATGTGTGACTTGATCGGCGAGTAAGTGAATATCCAGTTTGCGCAATTCGACATGTCCCACGGCACGCGTTTCGGTATCGCTGATGCCAGAGATTTGGTCGGCGACGATGCGTGTGCGCGGGTCGGTGTCGTTGCTTGGGGTTGTGTCAGCTGACGGTGTGCTACCAGCACCAACTGGCGAGACGGCAGCGACGACAGGTTTCGGTTTTTCAGCTTGAGGCGATGGCACTGGCGCGGCGACAATGGGGGTTAGCGTGACAGGCGGCGGCGCTTGAACTGGTGCAACTGTTGGAGCCGGTTGCATCGGTTGCGCGGCTACCGGAGCGACGCGCGGCGCGGTGTCGGCGACGGGGGGTGCAAGGACTTGAGGGCGGCTGGGTGCAGCTCCAGCACCCAGCAGTGCCGGATCAATCGTCAAAGGCGGCAAGGCAGCAGAATTTGCCGAGCCGGGATTGAGAACGATGCAAGCCGCGAGGCTGACTGGACCAACTTGTCCGCGTAGGGAAAATGACATTCCGGAATGGGTGCTGAGGTAAGGTTAGGGCAGTGTCGCGGTGAAAATTTGCAGCGGCAGATCGTGGCAAAGCGTGGCAAAGTGCGATGCTAGAATTTAACAATAATAGCATTTCGCCCAGAGCCGTAGGCCTTACGCCTCACGGCTCGGCTCGTTTTTCGGGGTACGCCATGCATCGTCAGCAAGACATTCAAACTTGGCTTGCCAAGATTTTTCCGGGCAGTACGATAGCGCTTGCGCCAGCCTCCGCAGACGCCAGTTTTCGCCGCTATTTTCGATTCGCGTTGGCGGACGGGACGACACGCATCGTCATGGATGCGCCGCCGCAACACGAAGATATCCGTCCGTGGCTGGCAGTGCAGCGGCAGTTGCGGTTGGTCGGCGTGCACGTACCGAGCGTTGAAGCGCAAGACTTGCAACAAGGTTTTTTGTTGATCTCGGACTTGGGCAACACGACTTACCTGGACGTGCTCAGCTCGGGTAATGCAAACACTTTGTATGCCGAAGCGCTATCGGCTTTGGTACTGATACAAAAAATTCAACGGCCTGAAAATTTGCCTGACGGGTTGCCCACCGGGTTACCCATATACGATGCTGCATTGCTGCGTCGCGAATTGGAGCTTTTCCCCGAATGGTTCTTGCGCAAGCATCATGAACTAACCTTGAATAATGAAGAACAAACCAAGTTGAGTGCGCTGTTTGATCGCATCATTGCGCGCAATCTTGCCGAGACGCAAGTGTTTGTACATCGCGACTATCACTCGCGCAATTTGATGCTGACCAGCCCAAATCCCGGCATCATTGATTTCCAGGATGCCGTGTGGGGGCCGCTGAGTTATGACGCGGTGTCACTACTCAAAGACGCTTATGTCCAATGGGACGAAGAACAGACACTCGATTGGCTGATTCGCTACTGGGAGCACGCCAAAAATGCGGGCGTGAATATGCCCGATGACTTTACCGATTTTTTCGCCAATTACGAATGGATGGGGGTGCAGCGGCATCTGAAAATTCTGGGAATTTTCGCGCGCCTGTTTCATCGCGACGGCAAAGCTGGCTACCTAAAAGAATTGCCGCGCGTGACCAGTTATCTTCGCAAAGCTTGCGAGCGATATGCCGAATTACGCCCGTTGTGGCAGTTGCTTGACCGTGTTGACCAACGCACACCGCAAACCGGTTATAGCTTTTGATGAAAGCCATGATCCTCGCCGCAGGTCGTGGTGAGCGCATGCGACCGTTCACCGATACTTGCCCCAAGCCGCTATTGTCGGTGGGCGGCAAGCCACTGATCGCGTGGCATTTGGAGCGTTTGGCGGCGGCGGGATTCGTCGAGGTCATCATCAATCATGCACACCTTGGCACACTTATCGAAACTGCTTTGGGCAATGGTCAACAATGGAATCTGAACATTCAATATTCGTCCGAGCCGGAAGGCGCACTGGAAACCGCCGGCGGAATTGCGCAAGCGCTACCGCTGCTCGGCGATGCACCGTTTTTGGTGATCAACGGCGATATTTTTTGTGATTGGAATCCGGCACAGGCATTGCGTGGCTTGAGTGCAGAGAAGCTAGCGCATCTGGTGATGGCACCGAATCCGCCGCAACATCCGAATGGAGATTTCCTTCTTAATGACGGATTAGTTGGAACGCCAGTTGGTGCTGATAGCACGCCGTCTCAAACACCGATGCGCACATTTTCCGGCATTGGAATCTATCGCCCCGAAATATTCGCCGACATCACGCGCGGTACGCGTGCCAAGCTCGCACCTTTGCTGGTGGCAGCGATGGCGAAAAATAAAATTAGCGGCGAACTCCACAACGGAACATGGCTAGACATCGGTACCCCCGACCGACTTGCTGCCGCGAATGAATTGATTGAGCTATCGAAGCGTGACTAAGCCAACAACATCGGTAACTGTGGTGGGCGGCGGGCCGGTCGGCATGACCCTGGCCCTGTCGCTGCATCAACAAGGCATAGCGGTGACGTTACTCGAAGCGCGAGCGCGTGAAGCGATCAAGCATGACCCGCGCGTGCTGGCGCTCTCG
>JANYAW010000146.1 GCA_025361105.1 Rhodocyclaceae bacterium
AGACCATGGTTATCTGATTACATTCCAGTTCAACAATGCCACCCGGTGCCAGACGCTGGATGTGTTTGACGCCCGTGATCTGTCAGACGGCCCGGTGGCGCAAGTACAGCTGCCGCGGCACATTCCGGCCGGTTTTCATGGCTGTTGGATGGGTGCGCAGCGCATTGCTGGTTGGAATCGCAACACGCCGTAACGTCCGAGCTGATTGGAACTTCACCATGCGCCATAGCAATTCCCCGTCAATAGCTGTCACCCTCGCCATCATCTTGGCTGTGGCAATCTCAACCACATCGGTATTTGCCGCCGAAGCTGAAAGCGCCAGCACCACCGTCTTCGTCGCCAAAAAAATCATCACCATGGAGCGCAACAACCCCGAGGCACAAGCCGTGGCTGTGGCCGGCAAGCGCATCGTTGCCGCTGGCTCGCTGGCAAGCGTGAAAGCGGCGTTAGGTGACCACTCCTACAGGATTGACGAGACCTTCAAAGACAAGATTGTGATGCCCGGCTTCATCGAGCAGCACATGCATCCGCTGCTGGGAGCGCTGACCTTGATTACCGAAGTGATTGCCAACGAAGATTGGGAATTGCCCGGCAAGACGTTCAAGGCCGCCAACACGCCCAAGGAATATTGGCAGCGCCTGAGCGCGGCCAATGCCGCGCTCGGCGACTCCAAGGAATGGCTGTATTCGTGGGGCTACCATCAGTTGTGGCATGGCGCACTCTCACGGGCGGAGTTGGACAAGATCAGCACCACGCGACCGATCGTTGTTTGGCATCGCTCCTGTCACGAATTTTTCCTCAACACCGCCGCCATCGAAGCGCTCAAGCTCGACCGGACGGCGATGGACGGACACGGACTGGCTAGCCAGCAATACAACTGGGATCAGGGTCATTGGTGGGAGAACGGTTCCAGTGAGTTACTTTTTCCGGCGCTTATGAAACCGATGGCATCGCCGCAGCGCATGGTCGCCGGGCTAAAACAATTGGTGGCGTACTACCATCAGAAAGGCGTCACGGCCTTGAATGAACCTGGCGTGCTACTGCTGCCGGGGCTGTGGGAGCTTTACCAAAAAGTGCTGGGCGCGCCAGATGTTCCGTTTTACAGCACCTTCTTTCCCGATGCGCGCTCGCAAGTCAATGCTGGCTTGGGTTTGGCGGAGTCACTGGCCGAAGCAGAAAAGAAAGTGGCGATGGGCAATTGGAACGACGGCGGCAAAGTGTCGATGTTCCCCAAGCAAATCAAACTGCTCGCCGATGGTGCCATCGTCTCGCAAATGATGCAAATGAAAGATGGCTATCTGGACGGGCATCATGGTGAATGGCTGATGACACCCGAGATGCTGGAAGAGCGCGGCAAATTGTATTGGGATGCCGGCTATCAACTGCATATTCATGTCACCGGCGATCTGGGCATGGACGTGGTGCTAGCCATGCTGGAACGGCGCATGCGTGAAAACCCGCGCAGCAACCACCGGACGGTGATCGTGCATTTTCCGAACTCAACTGAAGCGCAAGTGGAACGCATTGCACGACTCGGTGCCATCGTCAGCGCCAACCCCTACTATCCCATCGGCTTTGCCAACAAATATGCCAAATATGGCCTGGGTAGCCAACGCGCCAACCTCATGGTGCGCAATGCCTCGGTGATCAAACATGGCATCCCGCTCTCGTTTCATTCCGATCTGCCGATAGCGCCAACCGACCCGCTGTTCCTGGCCTGGTCGGCAGTGAATCGACAGACCAACGAAGGCAATGTGGTCGGCCCCGAGCAACGCATCGGTGTGCATGACGCGCTACGTGCCATTACCATCGAAGCCGCCTATTCATGGCAACGCGAAAACGATCTGGGCAGTATTGCACCGGGCAAAATCGCCAACTTCACGGTGCTGGAACAAGACCCCTACAAAGTCAAAGCAATCCACCTCAAAGACATTCCGATCTGGGGCACGGTATTTGAAGGAAGGCTGTTTCCGGGGCGACCAATGAAAAAGTTCGCAGTCAACGAGAACAATCGTAGCGCCTTCAATCCTGCTGCGTTGGCGCACGATCATGCCAATGGCGATAGTTGCAGCATCACTCGTCAAATTGTTGCAGCGCTGGAAAAATCGTGGACGGAGCAAGTGGCGATATCCGACGAATAGGTAGGCATCATTTCAATCCGTAAGGCAGACAGCGATGAAACAGCCCTCAATTTCAAAAACGCCGGTTATTTCCAAAGACGATGCACCCATGCTGACCCAAGCCGCATTCGACGATGGGCGCCTTCGCGTCGGTGGCAAGGATGCCACCCGCGCGCAATGGCAAGCGGCAGTGCGCGCGAAGGTAGCAAAATTGAGCGTCAATATCACGCTCGATGCTCCCAGCGTCGAGCATTTCAATGCACTCGCTGGCGAGCGTGGGTATAAACCCTGATTAACGACACCCTGCGCCACGTTATAGAAAGCGGCCATGTCGAAGCGGATCTACGCCGGGTGATCCGAGAGGAGTTGGCACAACGTTGATCCGGGTAGAGGTACGCCAAAATGATGTAGCGACGGTGACAAAAGCCTGTATCTATGGAAGCAGAACCATCTCATTTAGCATTTGTCGGTAAGGAAACCATCGTGCGAAGTTTGACGGCGTATCCTCTTCGGGGCATCTCCGGCCTGGCAGCCTCCCCATGTCACCAGCACCAACTGGCACAATTTGCGGCATGCAAACTCAATGAGACGCTGACCTGTTAAATTTCGTCAAATTTGGCAAGACGAATGGACGTCGGGGAGATGACCTGAACTGCAATCGAATCAAGTTCTCGCCCATTAACGCTGAACCAGTCTCGTAGCGCGGTACCACCCATAATTCTTGGCGTGCCATTTGCGTTCGCACTTCGGTTGATAGTTCCTAAGACTGGCTTCTGCGCGCTTCCGAGGAACAGTTCAATAACTGCGCCATCCGCACCGAGATATTTCTGGGACGAAACCCCCACGTTAAAGAAACCAGTGCGACGATAGGTTGGTTGCAGGGTAAATCGAAAGGTCGCCGAAAAGGCATCAGATATATCGTTGATTGAACCATCTTCGATAGTTAATTTGTCAGATACTGAGACAACAACTGGCACTCCCGCCGCTGGTGTAACTGGAGCGCCACCATTCCAAACGGGATTTAGTGTTTTGATGATGTCATCTTCGAGGCCTGCGGCCAGATTCAAATGAAACTTACCGTAATGCATCAAGCCGCTGTCAGGCAGTGCCAGTATTTCGACAGCAGAACCATGTTTGAGAGCCTCAGTAATACGTCGATTGTTCTTAGTGTTGGTCGACTGAGTCATGCTCGGTGTTTTGTAGCCCGACATCCTAGTGACTAGTGTCCGAGTCGTTTTTCCGACATACATTACGATCCCATCGCAAACAAAGGCATACAAAATATTTGTTTCCGTTGAGTGGCGGACTAGCTGAAATTGGAGTTTGCCACCTTCAAGGAGCCAGTAACCAGAAGGTTCAAATCCGATATCAAGGAGACGGTTCATGGCAATTAATAGAGTGCTGATGGTCGATCTGCGGAGGTTTTTTGTGGGTCAGAATGGAAGAGAATTATTTTTTGTCATGTTTTTGCGTGACTACACGAATGAGAAATTCGGCCGCCACTCCTACCAACATCACCGATGGATAGAGCCACCAGAAACCACGAGCGCATGTCACAACAAAGCAAACCAAAAAAAGTCCAGCGAATATCCCCTTGAGTAAGCTGATCATGATATGCCCGAACGTAGGACCGATTTTAGGTCAGTGAATTGATTTTCGCGGACTGAAAGCTCACTAAGTGAGCCACTTTCGAGCAGCCAAACATTTCCAAATTGTTTTGGTTTGGGTATTGCCGGTTAGGTCAGGTGCTGAGGTGAAAGCAATTCGAACTTTAATCTATGGGGTCGTCCTCTCATCGAATTTCTGCAAGTCGACCCCCGCCAGTT
>JANYAW010000175.1 GCA_025361105.1 Rhodocyclaceae bacterium
GCGGCACTGGTGTCGCTGGTTTCCCCCGGTGGAATCGCACGTTGTGCGGTGATGGTCAAGCTGCTGCCGGGCACGGGGGAAAAATTCAAAATGCCGTTGGCGTCGGTCGTGCCCAATCGCGTACCGTCATCGTAGGTAATGCCCGCAAGCTGCGTGTGCGCCTTCCACGAATAAGCCAAAACGTCGAGCGCCGTGCCTGCCGCTGCAGTGGTGAAATTGTAGGTCGTGGTGCCGAGGTAATTGTTCGCCGCAATATCCTTCACCGACCCGGAAGCGAGTTCAACTTTGTAGCCGGTTGAATAAGCCAGGTCATTGGTCGGGTTGATGGTGAGTGTCGCGCCATTAAAAGTAAGCTGTGCGCTGCTGGCCGCAGCGAAAGTTTCGATTACTGCGCCTGCCGCAGTTTTGAGCACGATATTGCCTGTGCCCTTGAAAATATTTTCGTTAAAGGTGAGTACGATGTCGCTGGCAATCGGAACACTGGTAAGTTCGTCAGCGGGGCTGAAAGTACTGACCGTAGGCGCGATGTGATCGACAATCAAAGCGCTGCCAAATTTGCCGGTCGTAGTGCTGACATTTCCGGCGGTATCGGTCTGGCGAACTTGTATCGCGTTGGCTGCATAAGTATTGTCGGGAATCAACAGTGTCGTGCCGCTACCTGGTGTCCAACTGCTGCCACTGTTCAGGCTGTAGGCCCACGTAGCGCCACTTTCGATAGCGCTGATGGTGATGTGACCATCGTTGGTAACGGCGCTGCCTGCGGTGGTTTGGCGCAGGGTGTTGATGACAATGTCGGTGATAGGGACATCGCTATTGCCATTGATTTGTGTGGTCTGCTGCGCCACCATGCTGTTAATAACCGACATACCACTGAGCACATTGCCAAATACGGCATAGCCTGGACTTGCCGCACTGGCGTAATTCAAAAACAGGTTGTCGACTTGATTGATGAAAAACTGCGAAGTTGCAGAATCAGCGACGCTGGTTCTCGCCATCGCGATAGTGCCGGTCAAATTCGATAGACCGTTTTGGGACTCAAGGGTGATTTGGTCGTAAATCGGATCCTTGTATTCCATTCCCGCAGTGAAGCCACCACCTTGCGCCATGAAGCCCGGAATCACCCGATGAAAAAGCGTGTTGTCATAAAACTGCATGCCTGCGTAGGCCAGCATGTTGGCGACCGTAATCGGTGCTTTTTCGGGATTGAGTTCGATTACCACTGCACCGAGCGTGGTTTGAATGGTGACCTGCGGGTTGGCGGTGTAATGAAATGTGTTTGTAGTAATCAGCTTTGGTGCGACTGGCGGTGTCGTGTCGGCAGATGTCGTAAAGGCGTAGCTGGTAGTTCCCGCGTAAGTGTTGCCGGCAATATCACGCACAGTGCCAGCAGGGAACTCAACGCGGTAACCAGTGCTGTAATTCAAATCACTGGTGGGGTTGATGGTCAGCGTATTGCCCGAAAAATTTAGATTCGAGCTGGTCTTGACGTTGAACGATTCAATCACCGTGCCTGCAGCGTTTTTTAGCAAGATGCTGCCCGGTGAGGTGATATCGCCATTCGCAGCAATCGGCTCGTTAAAGGTGATAACGATGTTCGACGTATTCAAGGCACCGCTAGCGCCGTTCGCCGGACTGAAATTGGTGACGAAAGGAGGAGTCTTATCGGACACGGTATTGAGTGAGGTATCCCACTCGATAACGAAATACAGTCGATTCGCCGCATCCAAATCGTTCCACTGGCCCGGGCTTCCGCTACCACCAGCCAAAGACCACGGTTGCAAGGCCAATCCCAAGGCATCTTGGCGACCCTGATAATCGTTCGGCTCGCCCGTACCCCAGTTGGTAAATCCGCTAACACTTGAACCATCAACCCACTTCCACGTTCCTTCCACCGCACTATCCGTAGCGCCAAGCCAAAGATAGATGACACCGCCACCATCAGCGGCAAACGGTGATGCCGTGGTGAGCGAAGCAACCGCATTGTTGAGAATTACATCGCGTTCCGTCGTCGATGAAATCGTCGCCAAATGCGCGCCTACCGATTGCGCATAGGCATTTGCCGCCGCCCAGTTCAGAGGCTTGGCGATGATTTGATAGGTGTGCGCGTCGGAGCCTGAACCGGAATTAAAAATGAATGCCACAATTAAGTTCCCAAATTTGGTTGAGACATTTTAGTCAGCAAGTTTCTTCGCGGCGTTGCCAACGGCGTGCCACCAGCACCAACTGGAGATTTTCCGCCGATATGAAATCTCACCGCTCTCTAAATGAATTTTCCTTCAGCGCCACCAGTGGCTTTGACAAGAACTGGAGGATGGTTTTCTTGCCGGTGATGATGTCGATTTGCGCTTGCATGCCGGGGATGATGGGCAGTTTTTTGTCGATGGCTTCTATCGCCAAGGTCTTGGTTTCGATGCGGACTTGATAAAACGCTTCGCCTTTTTCGTTGGGCACGGCATCACCGCTGATGTTGATGACTTTGCCTTCCATCGAACCGAAGATTGAATAGTCATAGGCGGTGATTTTGACGTTGGCTTTTTGGCCAAGCTTGACGAAGCCGATATCTTTTGGATGCACCAGCGCTTCGACTACCAGCTGATCGTCGCCGGGGACAATTTCAACGATCGGGTCGCCGGGCTTGACGATGCCGCCGAGAGTAGCGACGAACAGGCGATTGACGATGCCTTTCATCGGCGCACGAATTTCGGTGCGGGCGACGCGGTCGGTGAGTGCGGGCATGGATTGTTGCATGGCATTCAGGTCGGCCATGGTGCGGCCCAGTTCGGCCAATTCATCGGAGCGAAACTGGCGCATAGTGGCATCGCGGCGCGCGCGCATTTCGTTGATCGCCGAGCGTACCCGCTCTATGGTCACGGCGGCGACTGCTGT
>JANYAW010000231.1 GCA_025361105.1 Rhodocyclaceae bacterium
TTTTCTGGCGCAACGCCCAGAAAAAGTTGCCCGCAATCCCCGTCGCGACGAATCGAAATTGCTCTCCAGTTTGGTCGCAGCGGCAATCAACAATCCGCAATTTGATGTGCAACTCGTCCCCGTCACCATCCTCTGGGGCCGCGCGCCGGGCACGCAAGATTCCATCCTCAAAGCACTGTTCGCCGAAACATGGGAAGCCACCAGTTCCTTGCGGCAATTGCTGGCAATACTGATACATGGCCGCCAAACGGTGGTGCGATTTAACGAGCCGGTCTCGCTACGCTTTCTGCTCAGAAATGATCCAAACGAACCACACGCCACGCGTCGTCTCGCGCGAATTTTCCGCGTCCATTTCAAACGCCAACGCACACTGGCAATTGGACCTGATTTGTCTCACCGCAACACTCAACTGCAAACCTTATTGGCAACACCCAAGGTGCGTGCGGCAATTGCTTCCGAGGCTGCCGAAAAATCCGTATCGATGATCAAAGCTGAACAAACGGCGCGCCGTTATGCGTTGGAAATCGCCTCTGATTATTCCAATACCATCGTTCAACCGCTGATCCTTTTTCTCAACTGGGTGTGGACACGCATTTACGACCGAATCGAAGTGCACAATTTCGATCAGGTTTCAAAAATCGCGGCTGGCAGCAGCTTGATTTATGTGCCCTGTCATCGCAGCCACATCGACTATTTGTTGATGTCCTATCTGCTGTTCAAGCGCGGCCTGACACCACCTCACATTGCCGCAGGGTCGAACCTCAACATGCCTTTGGTCGGCCCGATTTTGCGTGGCGGCGGCGCGTTCTTTTTGCGCCGCAAACTCAAAGGCAAGGTGCTCTACTCCGCTGTGTTTTTGGAATACGTGCATCTCATGATTGAGCGCGGTTTTCCGATTGAATATTTCATCGAAGGCGGTCGCAGTCGCAGTGGTCGCACGCTGACACCGCGCACCGGCATGCTTGGTATGACAGTGCAAAGTTATCTGCGTAGCCGCGCCCGTCCGCTGTATTTCGTGCCGGTTTATGTCGGCTATGAAAAGCTGATGGAAGGTGGCTCCTACCTGGCCGAGCTTGGCGGCAAGCAAAAGAAAAACGAATCCCTACTCGATTTGCTGAGCGCGGTGCGCTTACTCAAGCGGCGTTTTGGCACCGTGCATGTGAACTTTGGCGAACCGCTTTTGCTCTCGCAATTTCTTGATGCGGAGCAGCCCGATTGGCGCGAATGTTCGCTCGGTTCGCTCGACGATTCACGCGCGCCGTGGTTACGCAAAGCCGTCGATGCCACTGGTTTTGAACTCGCACGACGTATCAACGCTGCCGCTGTAATCAATCCAGTCAACTTGATGGCGCTGGCATTGCTATCAACCACCAAACACACCGCCGACATCCGCGCGATTCACCGGCAAATCGAACACCTTCAGTTTGTCGCGGCAAATACGATGTTGCCTACGTCTGTAGTGATATCGCAAACCCTGCCCGCCATCATCATCGAAGAATGTTTGCGCCTTGAACTCATCAATGTTCGCCCGCACGCCTTGGGTGATTTGGTGCATGCGTCGCAAGCGCAGGCTAGCTTGCTGGCTTATTTCCGCAACAACGTCATCCATTTATTCGCGCTGCCTGCGCTGTTCGCTTGCCTCGTCAGCCACAACCGCATCTTGAGTCGCACGCTGGCCAAGCGCGCGATTAAAGGGATATATAACTTGCTGCGCGCGGAGCTTTTTCTGCCGTGGGAAATGGACGCGTTGGACGAAGTCATCGAGCAAACCGAGGCCGCTTTAATCAGCCGGGATTTGATCGTCGTTCGCCCCGAGAGCCCCAAGATTTTGCGCGCACCACTGCCCCGCGATGAAGCCAGTGCTGAGCTTTATCAACTCGGCGAAATCATTCGCCCGACACTCGAGCGTCAGTTCCTCACCTTGGCACTTTTGCAACATCACGGCAGCGGAAAAATCACCCGCAGCTTGCTCGAAGAATCCGGTCATTTGTTGGCGCAGCGATTGTCATTGCTATACGAATTCAATAGTCCCGAATTTTCCGAAAAATCACTATTCGCCAATGTCGTGCGTAATCTGATTGATGCCGATTTTTTACACGCCGACGATGAGGGCTATTTGCATTTTGATGATCGCATCAGTGCACCAGCCGCGCATGCCGAACTGCTGCTCGCCGCCGATGTACGCCACAGTATCGAGCGCATGGCGCGCGTCGAACCGCCCTCAGATGAAGTCGCCACCATTGACGCACTCACTGCGCCGCAAAGCGAAGCACCCGCCGACACGCCCGAAGCAAGCTCCAAAAACACGTCGCCACCCGTCACACCCCAATGAAACCAGCTATCCTCGAAAAGCTTGACCGACTCGCCGAACGCCTTGCGGAAATTGACGGATTGTTAGCGCGCCCCGAAATTGCGCGCGATATGGATGCGTATCGCAAACTCACCCGCGAGCACGCCGAAATTACGCCGGTAGTCGAACTTTTTCATGCCTACACTCAGGCCGAAAAAGACTATGCGCACGCCGCCGATTTGCTCGCCGATCCAGAGATGAAAGAACTCGCGCAAGCCGAGCAGGCCAGCGCGCAAGCGGCGATGGCACAACTCGATATGGACTTGCAAACGGCGCTGTTGCCTAAAGACCCGAGTGATGACAAAAATCTATTTCTGGAAATCCGCGCAGGCACGGGCGGCGATGAATCCGCACTTTTTGCTGGCGATCTTTTTCGCATGTATTCGCGCTACGCCGAACGCCAACGCTGGAAAGTTGAAATCATTTCCAAGAGCGATTCCGATCTCGGCGGTTTCCGCGAAATCATCGCCCGCATCGAAGGCCAAGGCGCGTATTCCAAACTCAAATTTGAATCCGGCGGACACAGAGTGCAACGTGTGCCCGCCACCGAAGCGCAAGGCCGTATCCACACCTCTGCGTGCACCGTCGCGGTGATGCCTGAGGCAGATGAATTGGTCGATATCGTCATCAATCCATCGGAACTTCGCATCGATACTTTCCGCGCGTCCGGCGCGGGCGGCCAGCACATTAACAAAACCGATTCGGCTGTGCGCATCACGCATTTGCCCACCGGCATCGTTGTTGAGTGCCAGGATGATCGCTCGCAACATCGCAACAAGGCGCAAGCCATGTCGGTGCTCGCCGCGCGCATCAACGATGTCAAACAGCGCGAGCAACAACAGGAAATCGCCTCCACGCGCAAATCACTAATCGGCAGCGGCGACCGCTCCGAGCGCATCCGTACCTACAATTTTCCGCAAGGCCGCGTCACCGACCATCGCATCAATCTGACGCTCTACAAAATCGACGCGATCATGGATGGCGACCTTAGCGATGTGGTGAATGCTTTGTCGGCGGAACATCAAGCAGAACTTTTGGCGGCGTTGGCCGAATGATGACGATTGCCGCCGCGCTGCAAAGTGCGCGGCAACAAATTCCGTTGAACGAAGCGCGCATGCTGCTTAAAGCAGTGCTCCAAAATACCGACGTGTGGCTACTCGCGCATGACGATGCAGTTTTGGGTACTGAGCAACAGCTGGCGTTCGTGACCAGTGTCGAACGCCGCGTCGCGGGCGAACCCATTGCCTA
>JANYAW010000247.1 GCA_025361105.1 Rhodocyclaceae bacterium
CGCGGCTATACGCTGGTCGAACTGGCTGTCGTCATGCTGATTGTTTCCTTGCTTATCGGCGGCTTGTTGTTGCCGCTCTCGGCACAGCAGGAGGTGCGCAATCGAACAGAAACCGAACGCACCCTGACAGATATTCAGGCAGCACTGATCGGCTATGCCATCGTCACCGGACGGCTGCCACGTCCGGCGACATCAAGTGCCGATGGCACCGAGACCACTACGCCGTGCACCACGGATGCTTTGTGCACCGGCTTTATTCCCTGGTCGACGCTCTCGATGACGAAAATCGATGGCTGGGGGAAGCTCATTCGTTATAGCGTGACACCTGCCTATGCTGGCGGCTCTGCGGGAACGACATTGATTTCCCTGACATCGATTGCCAATCGCACCGTGCAAACGCGCAGTTCCACGGGAGTCACCAGTTATTTGGCTGGCCGAGCCGCGTGCACGGCAGCTGATCAATGCGCCGCCGCAGTAATTTTTTCGCATGGCAAACAGCGATTCGGCACCATGGATGGCGGCAGCGCGATTGCCAACACATCAACTACCAATCTGGACGAGATCGCCAACGACTCCGGCCCAACTGCCTATTACAGCCGCACGCCGAATGACAATACGGCCACCCCCGGCGGGGAATTTGACGATGTGGTGACCTGGATTCCCACCTATACCATTGTCAACCGCCTAGTCGCTGTGGGGAAATTGCCCTAAGCTATTTTTCGCCAGTTGGTGCTGGCGGGACGCCGTTGTTTGGCCCGGCATCAGCCGCAATGATTCATCTTCCGGCGAGCATCGCCTCACGCGTCTGCGGCGTTTCCAAACTTATCCGCCCCAATATTCCGCTGCGGTAATCGGTCAGAAAAATGATCGAGGCTTTGTCCATGTCGAGCATTTCATCATCGTCGGCATTGGCTCGGCGCTGGCGATTTTTGAGAATGCAGCCGCGCACTCTGGCAATGTTTTCGATGACACCGACAGCGTCCATTGCCGATTCATCACCACCGTAGCGCGCGCTGATAAGTCCGGGGTAGCGCTCAAGCAAAATGTCGGCAAGAAATTTTGCTACATCCAACTCAATCACTGCATTGACACCAATCGCATGACTGGCGGCGAGCATGAAGCCATCGCTGTCGTGGGCAATTTTTGGCCACATCAGCCCCGGCGTGTCAGTCAGCGACATGGATGACGACAAGGCGATGCTTTGTTGGCTTTTGGTCACCGCTGGTTCGTCACCCACGGCGGCGACTTTGCGTTTGAGCAGGGCGTTCATCAGCGTTGATTTCCCGACGTTGGGAATGCCCATAATCATCATCCGCAATGGCTTGAGTGCGCTGTTGCGATGGGGCGCGAGGCTCTGGGCATAGCCGGGAATTTTCGCCACGTCGCTGGCTTTCTTGCTTGAAATCGCCACTGCTTTAACCCCCGGCTGGCGGTTGTAATAATCCAGCCACGCCTGAGTAGCCGCAGCATCGGCGGCATCGGATTTGTTCAGCACTTTCAGACAAGGTCGCTGGCGTGCCAAGCGCAATTCGCGAATCATCGGATTGCTGCTCGCGTCAGGCAATCGCGCATCGACGACTTCAATCACGATGTCGATACGCGCCATCGTCTCGGCGGCTTTGCGCCGCGCCGAGGTCATATGTCCAGGAAACCAGTTGATTGCCATTGTGGTTATTGCCTTGAAATGTTGTCGCAGCGTTGTAGCTGAGTTTTAGCGCTTAGCCCATGCCAATCACAGTGATGCGCGTACCGAGGCAATCCACCCGCTGCCCCGCCCGAATTTTGGCGGTTTTGCGGCTCTCAGGCTGGCCATCGACGCTCACCTCACCCGCTGCCACCATGTGCTTGCCCTGCCCCGCGCTACCCGCCACAGCGGCAAGTTTGAGCAGGTTGCACAAGGCGATGTATTCGCCTTCAAGCTTGATTTCGACGTGCTTCATCAATATTCCTTGGGTGGCACACGTGAGGAAAGTGCCCGGCAGGCATTATCGTGGATAAGTGCCGCAGAACGGAATTCAAGCCCTGCTCCAGCGATACGGTTAAAGGTGGCAAGGCGATAAAACTTTGATTTTATTGAATAAGCATTACAACCAAGGAAAAGTAATGCGGGAACGCCTCGCTCATTGAAGGAACCGCCTCGAGAATTGGTCGATAGCATGCTGTTCATGCCATCCCAGATTGAACTCTACCGACAAATGAGCGTGTTCTCAGCCCGCATGGTGCGTGCTGCACGCGCCAGCGACTGGGATAGGCTCATCGAACTCGAACGCGATGTCGCAGCCTTACGCGATGCACTGCAAGAGCGCTTTGAACTTGAAGTTTCCGAGATTGAAACCGGAGAAAAACGTCGCCTGATTCGGTCCATTTTGAAAGACGACGCAGAGGTCAGGCGTCATACCGAACCATGGATGGAAAAAGTCCGTATGTTTTTGGGTCAAGATCATCAACGACCAAATCTTGAAATCCCGTTCGCAGACCTGAGCATCGTCAACAACATCCATCGCTAGTTTTGACTCGCCACTCGCCCAAGGTCGCGATTACTCGGCTTCACCACCCAAGGCTTCAGTCAGATGTTCGAGCAGCTGCGCTAACTCTCCCGACATCAAGGCAAAGTCGGCGGCAAATAAATCATCGGCATTATCAGACTGGCTTTGCGCATCTTCTTTGATCAAATCGACAAACGCTACGCGCTTGATTTGAAGTTGTTCGGTGAGCACAAACGAGACACGTCCATTCCAGGTCAGCGCCAAGCGCGTCGCCGTTTTGCCAGCCGAAATATGCGCGCGAACATCAGTGCTATCCAAGTTGTGCCGCACATAGCGCACCGCC
>JANYAW010000248.1 GCA_025361105.1 Rhodocyclaceae bacterium
AGTCAGTCGTGGTGTTTGACCGCGTCCGCGAGACCTTCAAAAAGAAACGCGGATTGACCACGCCGCAAGTGCTCGATCACGCCATTACCAGCACCATTTCACGCACCATCATCACCCACGGTTCGACGCAAATGATGGTCACATCGATGCTGATTTTTGGCGGCCCAACGCTACATTTCTTTGCGCTGGCGCTCACCATCGGTATCTTGTTTGGCATCTACTCATCGGTGTTGGTAGCGAGTCCACTGGTGATGTGGCTGGGTGTTTCGCGCGAACAGTTCGTGCAGGTCAAAGTCGAGAAGCAAGAAGCGGTAGTTTGACTTTTCGCTATCCGGCTCAGGCCTCAAAGCGAGGCTATTGAGCGACTGTCGTATCAATCGCCGCCTGCGCCGAGGAATCATCCGGCGATGTCGCAAAATGATGTTTGACGCGCAACATGCCTGCGCCGTTGGCGATCATCGCTAACAAACGATCAATGTTTGGATGCTTGCCCGGATTCGCCCGCGCATCATCGCTGTGCTCGGCAAAAATCTCCACGCCTTTCTTCGCCGCGTCGGCGGTAATCGCGCCGAATATTTGGCCGAGGTGGTTGTACACGGCAAGCGAACCGGTTTGTCCTTGGCGGTTTTCAATCCGCGCCGCGACCGTATCGTCGGCGGCGATAAGTTCTAGCGCAGCGAGGTGCGATATGCGCGGAAGCTGTTTAAGATTGGCAGCAAAGGTCGACATTAAATTCTCCGCGCCAGTTCAGCGGCGAGGCCAATGTAGCTCGCCGGTGTCATTGCCAATAGCCGTTGCTTCGCTTCCTCGGGAATCGCCAAACCACCGATGAATTCACGCAGCGCTTCCGGTGTTACGCCCTTGCCGCGCGTGAGCTCCTTGAGCTGCTCATAGGGATTTTCCACGCCATAACAGCGCATCACTGTTTGCACTGGTTCGGCCAATACTTCCCATGCTTGATCCAAATCTTCGCTGAGGCGCTGCGGATTGGCTTCGAGTTTATTCAGCCCACGCATGCTTGAGTCGAGCGCGAGTAATGTGTAGCCAAATGCCACGCCGAGATTACGCAATACGGTGGAGTCGGAAAGATCGCGCTGCAAGCGTGACACCGGCAATTTTTCGGCAAGATGACGCAGCAGTGCATTGGCCAAACCAAGATTGCCTTCGGAGTTTTCAAAGTCAATCGGGTTCACTTTATGCGGCATGGTCGACGAACCGATTTCGCCATCTTTGAGCTTTTGTTTGAAATAGCCCAAGGAAATATATTGCCAAATATCACGATCAGCATCGAGCAATATCGTGTTGAAACGCGCCATCGCATCGAACAATTCCGCCATCGCGTCGTGCGGTTCAATTTGTATGGTGTAGGGATTGAATTCGAGGCCGAAGCTTTCGATGAACTGTCGGTTGAATTGTTCCCAATCGAGCGCCGGATAGGCCAACAGATGCGCGTTGTAGTTGCCCACCGCGCCGTTGAATTTGGCCGTCAGCGAGACCTCGGCAATGTTCTTTCGCGCACGAATTAAACGTGCGGCGATGTTGGCCATTTCTTTGCCCAATGTCGTCGGTGTCGCGCTTTGTCCGTGCGTGTGCGCGAGCATCGGCAGTGTGGCGAGTTGATGTGCCAGTTCACGAAATCTGGCGATTATTTGATCGAACGCGGGCAGCATTGTGAGGCTCACCGCTTCGCTCAACATCAAGGCATGGGAGACGTTATTGATGTCTTCCGAGGTGCAAGCGAAGTGAATAAACTCGCGGGCGGCCATCGCTTCTGCATTGGCCGCCAAACGATCTTTCAGCCAATATTCCATCGCCTTGACATCATGGTTGGTGCGCGCTTCGATAGTCTTGATGGCTTGTGCATCGGCTTCGGAAAAGCTGCTGACGACAGCATCAAGCTCGGCAATCGTTGCTGCAGAAAACGTGGCGCACTCGGCGATTTCCGATGCCGCAGCAAGCGCTTTGAGCCATGCAATCTCAACCCGAACGCGATTTTTGATGAGGCCGAATTCGGAAAAATGCAAACGCAATGCGTCGACTTTGCTGGCATAACGGCCGTCGAGCGGTGAGAGTGCTGTGAGAGTTGAAATAGACATAAATTTCAGCGGATAAGCTACACAAATATGCGACGCAAAAGAGGAGCGCAAATGACGGCGCTTGAAGCCACGATTTTAACCCGTGCTCAGTCAGTGTGCTTGAGGACGACTACTGGCATGAGAACGATTGTGGGCGCTTGTGCGTTATAGTCAGCGCATCCCGTAGTCTAGTTACACAAAGCCAAACCCATGAAACTTATCGGCTCACTGACCAGTCCCTATGTTCGCAAAGTGCGCATTGTGCTTGCCGAGAAAAAACTCGAATGTGCGTTTGAATTGGATTCACCCTGGACCGCTGAGACAAAAATACCAACCGTCAATCCGCTTGGCAAAGTGCCGGTGCTGCTGCTCGACGACGGCACGCCGTTATACGACTCGCGAGTGATTGTGGAGTATCTGGATTCGACCACTGCCAACAATCGACTGATTCCCGCCAATGGCCGCGAGCGCTTGATGGTGCGACGCTGGGAAGCGCTTGCCGATGGCATCAATGATGCAGCAGCGAGTGCGTTTCTCGAAGCGAAACGCGTGGCAGAACAGCAAAGTGCGGAATGGATTTCGCGGCAGCGTGGAAAAATTTCTTCGGGGCTGAAGGTGATGTCCGATGAACTCGGAAACCAATCTTGGTGTCATGCCAAGGGATTCAGTCTGGCCGATATTGCGGCCGGTGTGGCGCTTGGCTATATTGATTTTCGCTATCCGGATATTCGGTGGCGCGGGCAATATCCAAATCTGGCCAAACTCTCAGACAAGCTGATGTTGCGCGCATCGTTTATCGACACGGTGCCGGTTGCCTAACGGTGATTTGAGGAATCAAGTTCCTTCATCAATCGCTCAAGCAGTTCGGTCTTGGCGCGGGATTTCAGTGTGGCCGTCAAATCGTCGGCCAAAGATTGAATGGCAATTGGCAACTCGGATTCCAACCATTTATCCAACGCAGCGGAAATCGCCGCGTGTTGATTCGCACGTAGCGCACTCGACGGCCCGGCGCTGCGCCTGTTGCCAAACTCGGTGGTGTCGACCACTTCAGTCAGCACCGGCAAATCATCCGTCGGACTTGCAACATCAGCACCTGCAACAAATACACGATGTCGTCGCATCAATGCGTCAGCTTGACTGAGCACTGCGCGTGTGCCATCGCCGTCGGCTGTTTGCGAGCCGCTTTGACGGCGTGTCGTCAGCACCAACTGGCGCTCTGCCTCATCGTCGACATTCATGATGACAATTCCTTCGCCGCGTTTCGTGCTTCGATAGACAATCCACTTTTTTTATAGCTGATAAATCGCGCGCGACCGGCTGCAACGATTGTGGAATCGAGGCTGACGATTTCCACTAGCTCGGCAATCTGATCAAGATGTGCCGGAATTTCATCCGACAAATTGAGCACCATGGTGTGCGGCCATTGTGCTTTCGCTTCGCGGCAAAATACTATCGGCGTTTGTGAACTCAGCACATCCTCCTGCGTGCAATGTGGCGTGAAACTTGTCGGCGCTTGCTCCCACAAAAGCCGATCAAGGCGCTCGGCGTGTTGTGGGTTGGGCACGAAAACCGCAACGCCAGCATCCGTTGCGCGTGGCAAATTCAGCCACGAAGCTGCCGCGCGCAGACGGTCGTGCACATCATGCAAAAACACCACGCGAGTCATAGGCTCACCATAACTTTGAGATACTCAGGCTCAAGCTTTTTTGCTGCGCGCAGATTTGGTTTGCTTGGCACGCTGAATCAGAAAGTGCGTTAGCAGCGGAACCGGGCGACCCGTCGCACCTTTTTCCTTGCCGGATTTCCAGGCCGTGCCAGCGACATCCAAATGGGCCCAAGTATATTTTTCGGTGAAGCGCGAAAGAAAACGAGCTGCTGTAATCGAGCCACCCGCACGTCCGGCGATATTCGCCATGTCGGCAAAATTGCTCTTCAAGCCTTCCTGATATTCCTCGAACAAAGGCATTTGCCAAGCGCGGTCACCTGACACCTGACCGGCCTCGAGCAGCTCGGCGGCGAAACTATCGTTGTTGGAAAAAAGGCCACTGGTAATGTTGCCCAAGGCAATTACACAAGCGCCAGTGAGCGTCGCGATATCCACCACGCAGGCAGGATCAAAGCGTTCTGCATAGGTCAGCGCATCGCACAAAACCAATCGTCCTTCGGCATCGGTGTTGAGAATTTCTATGCTCAGGCCCGCCATCGAAGTAACAATATCGCCGGGCTTGGTGGCTTTGCTGCCGGGCATGTTCTCAGCCGCTGCAATGATGCCGATGAGATTGATAGGCAACTTCATCAATGCGACTGCCTTCATGGTACCCAACACACTGCCAGCGCCGCACATGTCGTATTTCATTTCGTCCATTTCCGGCCCGGCTTTTAGCGAAATGCCACCAGTGTCAAAGGTAATTCCCTTGCCCACCAACACCACCGGCTTGTCACCTTTCTTGCCCAACATATGGCGTAGGACGATGAGTTTTGGCGGCTCGTGCGAGCCCCGGGCGACCGACAGCAAAGTGTTCATGCCCATCGCTGCCATTTCGTCGCGATCAAGAATTTCGACCCGCAAACCAAAATCCTTGGCTAGTGCTTGCGCTTGTTCGGCGAGATAAGTCGGCGTACAAATATTGCCTGGCAGATTGCCTAAATCGCGCGTGAAGTTTGCGCCATTCGCCATTGCTTCGCCTTGCATCAAACCTTCGCTCGCAGCTGTCGCATCGGCCGCGCGGGCAAAGCCAAACTCAAGTTTTTTCAATGCCTGCTTAGCCGAATCCGGTTTGGATTTGAGTTGATCAAAACGATACGAGACTTCGTGCGCAACCAACGTCGCTTGCCGTGTGCGCCATGCTGCATCGCGTTTCCTGACTTTCAAATCAACCAAGAACAAGGCCGCATCCTGACCGCCCTGAGAATTCAATTGCCTCACCGCTGTCGCAATTGCGGTTCGGTATTGCGCTTCGGCGAAACTAGACTCGTTGCCAAGTCCGACCAACAAAACGCGCGCCGCTTGCACACCAGCAACACCATGCAGCAGCAATGTCGTCCCGGATTTGCCATCCATGTCGCCTTGGCTCATCAAATTGCTCAAGTATTTTTTCGATGCCGCATCAATACTTTCAGCCGCAGCGGACAGCTTGCGGTTTTCATAAATGCCGACGACTACGCAGGCGCTGCGTGCTTTTTCTGGGCTACCACTCTTTATGCTAAATTTCACCGTTAGCTCCCGTTTGGTTGATGACCACATGTTTATGTTCGCGCTTCTGTTCCTTATGGCGCTTACGCCAATCCTTCGGATTATCCTCGGAAGTTTTCAAACAAGTCAAAGACTCGCGCCGCAATGAAGATTTACGAACGCGCCGCCAGACGCGAATTCATCACCACCGCTACTGCCGTTTTCTTCGTGCTGTTCGCTGTTATGTTGGCGACCCAGTTGATACGGCTGCTTTCGCGTGCGGCAGGCGGCAAAATCGCCGCTGAATCTGTCGCCGCCTTGCTTGGCTTTGGTTCGATTGGCTACATGGCGATTTTGCTGTCGCTAACCTTGTTTATCGCTGTCTTGATGACGATATCGCGCTGGTATCGCGATTCGGAAATGGTGATTTGGTTGTCGTCCGGCATCCCGTTGACTGCATGGGTACGACCCGTGCTGTCGTTTGCTGCACCGATGGTCGTGTTGATTGCCGTTTTGTCGATTTTTCTCGCCCCGTGGGCCGCCGAGCGCAGCGAGCTTTATCGGCAACGCATGGATCAGCGCGACGACTTGAGTCGATTGTCGCCCGGCGCGTTTAACGAATCCAGCTCGGCGGATCGCGTATTTTTTGTTGAATCGGTGGCCGGAACGCAAGACTTGGTGAAGAACGTTTTTGTTAGTTCGATGCAACATCAACGACTTGGCGTAATTGCGACCGCGCAAGGCCGCACGGAAGTCGCACCAAACGGCGACCGATTTTTGGTGCTCGAAAACGGGCGACGCTATGAAGGCGAGCCCGGCAGCCCTGAATACCGCGTGATGGAATTTGACCGCTACGCATTTCGCATCGAAGCCAAAGAAGCTGCAGGCCAAGATGTGTCGCCGCGCGGTCGTCCGGTGTGGGATTTGATTACGGAGCCGACGCCCCGACATTTGGCCGAATTATTGTGGCGCGTTGGTCTGCCGCTCACGGCATTGATTCTCGCGCTGCTGGCGATCCCATTGGCTTTCGTCAATCCACGTGCCGGACGTGCCAACAACCTGATTTTTGCGCTATTAAGTTACATGGTTTACAACAATTTTTTGTCGGTCAGCCAAGCCTGGGTCGCGCAAGGAAAAATTCCGTTTTGGCTAGGTGTCAGCGCCATCCATTTGGCAATGATCTTGTTATTGCTGGCGCTGTTTTTTGTGCGCCAATACCCTTTGCGCTTGGCACGTCGATCATGGTTCTGAAGACGTGGTTCTAAAGACTTTTGAGCGCCATCTGGCGCGGGAAATTTACACCGCGACGGCGCTGGTGACGGTGGCATTTTTGGCGCTGTTTGGGTTCTTTGATTTAGTCGGCGAACTTGGTGACCTTGGTAAAGGCGGCTATCAGTTCCTCGATGCCGTAAGTTTTGTCGTGTTGACCTTGCCCGGTCGTATTTATGAAATTTTGCCGATCAGCGTGTTGATTGGTAGCCTATATGCCCTAACGCATTTGGCGCGTGATTCGGAAATCACCGTTTTGCGCGCATCGGGCTTGTCCACCAGTGAATTTTTAGTCAGCTTGATTCGCATTGCCATGCTTTTCGTTGTGCTGACGTTGGCGATAGGCGAAATCGTCGTGCCACCCGCAGAAAAAGCCGCACAGGCGATGCGTCTGCGCGCGATGGGTTCCTTGGTTGGACAAAATTTTCGCTCTGGTTTATGGGTCAAGGATGATTTGTCATTCGTCAATGTGCGCGAAGTTTCACCCGATGCGGGATTGAAGGGCATCAGAATTTATGCGTTCGATGCTGAGTTTCGTTTGCACTCGATTAGTGAAGCAGAAACCGGAACTTATTTAGGTGATCAGCAATGGCGATTGGCGAAACTGGTACGCACGGAATTCTTGGCCGATGGCGCAAAAGTTGAGCGTCTTGATACGCTGGATTGGAAATCAGGCTTGAATCCGGATTTGGTCTCGGTGCTGATGGTCAATCCTGAGCGAATGTCCTTGCCGACCTTGTATCGGTACGTAAGTTTTTTGGACAGCAACCAACAAAAATCTGCACGCTACGAAATTGCGCTATGGAAAAAGCTGATTTACCCCTTGGCGGCGGTGGTGATGATGATTCTCGCTTTGCCATTTGGCTATATGCAAGACCGCATGGGAGCGGTGAGCGTGCGGGTCTTCTCGGGCATCATGTTGGGCATTGGGTTTTACATGCTCAATGGATTATTTTCCAGCCTCGGCGTGATTAACGGTTGGCCACCGTTTTATTCAGCGATTACGCCCAGCGTTATTTTTCTGCTGGCTGGTACTTCTTTGCTGTGGTGGGTGGAGCGTCGCTAGCGACGACGATGCGCGTTGCGGCCAAACGATCATGCAAAAACTGACGATCACGGTCGAACAAAGCCCACACAATCCCGACACCAAAAAATAGCAGACTGGGCCACGCCAAGCTGTAACGCATCGCCAGCGCGCGCAGCGGCGGCTTGCAGTTATTTGCGTCGGTCAGCTTTATTTTCCACGTCTGCATCGCAAGGGTTTG
>JANYAW010000258.1 GCA_025361105.1 Rhodocyclaceae bacterium
GATCGAAGCGATGGAAGTAGAAACCTCGTCACACGGCGTGATTCGTTTTACCGCCAGCATTGGTATTGCGCAACACGCCAAGGGCGAATCGCTGGAGGAATTCATGAATCGCGCCGACGTGGCGCTTTACGAAGCCAAATCTGCCGGGCGAAATCGCGTGCAAATCGCCGCAGAGATTGCCGAGGCCACAGCATCAGTGCAGCCAGACGTGCCTGCCACTGGCGAAACGGGTGAAACGGGTGGGACTTAAGGACGTAGTTTCGGCTGCGCCCTGGCGACTGGTGGCAAGAAAACTTCCGTCACCAACAGCCGTGCCGCGCCACGCGTAAATAATGCGCGACGTGCCATCAATGAAAGCGAATTGCTGTTCGGTGAATCACCACGCCAAGTCTGTGCTGCACGATATAGCGGATGCCGTGCATCGACACGGCGATACTGCAATGGCCCTGCACTGACTTGTGGATCGGTGAACAAAACTACCGCCAAGGCATTCCTACCGGCGCGGCGCAATAAGCGCATGGCAGGCACATTGGCCAAGGTATGCGCGAACACCCAGGACAGGTCGTCGACCTTGAGTACGACTTCGCGGATCATCACTGATTGATTGGCCCGCCGACTTTTCGCCGCACCAAGAAACCAACGCTCATCGCGATTGGGTAATGCTCTGGTTTGCCGCACACGCATTACCTTGGTCGTGCCGTAGCGTTGCAGACGCGCCGTCAAAGAACCACTTTCGCGCAGCCACGCGGCAATGTTTTTTGAATGATCCAAGTCGCTGCCAACGCCGGGTCGCAATTCCAGCGGCAGCAGCGGCAGCCAGCCACCACGATCTATCGAATGCGCTCGGCGGTCAGGTCGATGTATAGGTGAATGCAGTTTCATAAAATCAGTGTTTCATAAGTTGCACTTATGCCTTGAGCAAATCTTCACGTCCACCGAGCCAGCGCGCCAAGTGATCATCGACTTGTAATGGCGATTGCGTCAACATTTGTTCGGCCACACGACGTGCGCTGGCGACCATTTCGACATCTTCCAAGTCGGCATAGCGCAGCAACGGCAATCCCGATTGTCGCGCGCCGATGAATTCGCCCGGACCGCGCAAATGCAAATCTTGATTGGCGATTTCAAAACCGTCGTTGTTTTCAAAAATAATTTTTAGCCGCGCGCGCGCCAACTGACCCAATGGCTGCGCGTAGAGCAAGATACAGGCGGAATGTGCTGCGCCACGCCCGACGCGGCCACGCAATTGATGTAACTGCGCCAAACCAAAGCGTTCAGCATGTTCTATCACCATCAGACTGGCGTTGGGTACATCGACGCCAACTTCTATCACCGTAGTCGCCACTAAAAGTTGAATTTCGTTGGCGGCGAACGCAGCCATCACCGCAGCCTTCGCGTCGGCTTTGAGGCGGCCATGCACCAGTCCGATTTTTACGTCGGGCATCGCCTCCACCAACAGGGTAAAAGTTTCCTCGGCTGTTTTGAGTTGCAAGGTTTCTGACTCTTCAATCAGTGGGCAAACCCAATAGGCTTGGCCGCCCGCAATGCATGCCGCACGCACCCGTGTGAGCACATCGGCGCGCCGCGATTCGGCGACCAACTTGGTTACTACGGGCGTGCGCCCCGGCGGCAATTCGTCGAGCACCGAGACATCCAGGTCAGCATACAAACTCATCGCCAAAGTGCGCGGAATTGGTGTCGCCGACATCGCCAGTTGGTGAGCAAACTGACCTTTGTCTTTCAGTGCCAATCGCTGGCGCACGCCGAAGCGATGCTGCTCGTCGACTACGGTAAGTCCCAATTTTTCAAACGCCACGTTATCCTCAATCAAGGCGTGCGTACCGACAATTAACGGCGTGCTACCAGCACCAACTGAGGCAATTACCTCGCGTTTGGCTTTGGCTTTTAAGCTGCCCGTTATCCACCCAACTTTCACGCCCAGAGGCTCCAACCAGCCACTGAGTTTGCGATAGTGCTGTTCGGCCAAAATCTCGGTCGGTGCCATCAGCGCAGCTTGGTAACCCGCCTCCACCGCTTGCAACATCGCCAGCGCCGCGACGATGGTTTTGCCGCTACCGACATCGCCTTGCAATAAGCGCTGCATGGGGTGCGGCTGTACCAGATCGGCGGCAATCTCGCGCCATGTCCGAACTTGCGCGTGGGTTAATTCAAACGGCAGGGTAGCCAGTAGCGCAGTGGTCAATTGCCCACTCGCCACCAATTGCGGTGCGATGCGTGTGCGCCTTGCGGCATAGGCCCGACGCAAACTCAATTGTTGGGCTAGCAGTTCATCAAATTGCACACGCCGCCATGCCGGATGTTTGCGCGATTCGAGATCGCTCAATTTCACATTCGGCGGTGGCGTATGCAGCAAACGTATCGCCGCCGCAAACTCGGGCAAGCGCAAGGATTTCAGCATTGCGCTTGGCAAGGTGTCGTGCATTGCGTTGGCCGCTTCGCTGCGCTCCAAAGCGCGCGCAATCAAGCGGCGCAAAGTGGCCTGGCCCAAACCGGCGGTGGTCGGATAAATCGGTGTCAAGCAATCCGGCAGCGCTTGCGTCTGTGGCTCCGCGCTGACACTTTGAAAGCGCGGATGAATAATTTCTTCGCCCAGATAGCCTTCATGCACCTCGCCAAATACCCTTAGTCGCGCGCCGATTTGCAGCATCTTTTGTTGGTTGGGATAGAAATTCAAAAAGCGCAGTGTCATTGCGCCGCTGTCATCCGCCACCCGCGCGACAAGTTGCCTGCGCGGACGAAACACAATCTCGCAATCGATGACTTCAACTTCAAACTGCGCCGCTTCGCCGGGACGCGCATCGGCAATTCGCGTGATACGCGTTTCATCTTCATAGCGCAACGGCAGATGCACAATGAAATCTGCATCCGTGCGCAAACCCAGCCGCGCGAGCTTGGCAGCCAAGGTGTTACTGGGTGTGGTTTTTGGTTTCAATCAACGACCAAAATCGCATCAGCCTCTACCAATGATCCGCGTGGCAACTCTTTCACCCCGACTGCGGCGCGAGCTGGAAATGGCTCCACCACATAGCGCGCCATGACTTCGTTGACCTTGGCGAAATTGCTCAAATCGGTCAGATAAATATTCAGCTTCACCGCATCGTTCAAACTGGCACCAGCCGCTTCGGCCACGGCTTTAAGGTTCTCAAACACGCGCACGATCTGCGCTTCGATGCCTTCGGCGAGCTGCATGGTGACGGGGTCAAGCGGAATTTGTCCGGAGAGATAAATCGTTTTATCCACTTGCACCGCTTGCGAATAAATGCCAATCGCAGCAGGTGCGGAAGTGCAGGAAATAATTTTGCGTGCGCGGCTCATGGCGGGCTTTCTGAGAGTGATGGTTGAGGTTCAATATGCTAGCGCGAATTGACATGGCGTCGGCTTGAAACTCGAGCCACAAAACCCGTCGAATGCTTTGATAATGGCATCGTGCTCAACATCTACTTTCGCATAACTAAAATTCCATGAATGATGAACTCGTAATCGGTTTGGTCTCTATCTCTGATCGCGCTGCTGGCGGGGTTTATGCCGATGCCGGAATCCCGAGTTTGGAAGCATGGCTGGGGCGTGCATTGGCCTCGCCATGGCGTGCGCAGACGCATCTGATTGCCGATGAGCAAGCACTGATAGAACAGACCTTGATTTCCTTAATTGATGACTGTGGCTGTCAGCTCGTACTGACCACCGGTGGCACCGGGCCTGCCTTGCGTGATGTCACACCGGAGGCAACTTTGGCCGTGACGCACATGGTGCTGCCGGGCTTTGGCGAGCAGATGCGGCAGATATCCTTGCACTTTGTGCCAACCGCAATTTTGTCGCGCCAAATCGGCGCGATTCGCCGTCATGCCAAAGGTGCGGCGCTGGTTGTCAATTTGCCTGGCCAACCCAAAGCGATTACCGAGACACTGGAGGGGCTCAAAGGCGCGGATGGGAAAACGATTGTGCCCGGGATTTTCGCTGCGATTCCGTATTGCATCGATTTAATCGGCGGCCCGTATGTCGAAACCAACGCCGAAGTGGTGAGCGCGTTTCGCCCGAAAAGCGCGCGGCGACCTGGGCAATGAATTGATCAGTTGGAATGGTGTGCAGTGTCGGC
>JANYAW010000303.1 GCA_025361105.1 Rhodocyclaceae bacterium
GAGGCAACACTGGATTTTCCCGACGAGGAAATCGACGTGATATCGGACACCAACGCCGTGCAGCGCTTGACCGAGGCGCAGGAAAATCTGAATCGCCTTTTGTTTCGTGCAAAACAGGGGAGTGTACTGCGCTCAGGGCTGCGTGTTGTGCTGGTTGGGCTTCCTAACGTAGGCAAGTCCTCACTTCTCAATTGTTTGGCAGGGGAAGAGAGTGCGCTGGTGACTGAAATTGCTGGAACCACGCGCGATGCAATCAAGGAAACCATACAGGTTGAAGGTATTCCTTTACACATCATCGATACCGCAGGTTTGCGCGAAAGTGATGACCCTGTGGAGCAGCTTGGCATTGCTCGTACGTGGCGCGAGATTGAACGTGCCGATGTTGTCTTGCAGATGGTCGATGCACGGCACGGCTTGACCACGGCCGACGAGGAAATTGCGCAGCGACTACCGTCTGAGATCGAAAGAATTATTGTGGCCAACAAGGTGGATTTGACAGCGAGCTTACCGCGCCGGGATGAAATCGCAGGACGAGTTCATTTGTGCTTGTCGGCGCAGACGGGCGCAGGCCTCAACCTACTACATGATGAATTGTTGCGCATTGCTGGTTGGGCGGGGCATAGTGAAGATGTAATTCTGGCGCGTGAGCGACATCTTGTTGCGCTCCGTTTAGCATCTGAAAAGTTGGCCTGCGCAAGGCAAAGGCTAGGGCAGCTTGAATTTTGTGCCGAGGAACTTCGGCTTACACAGCGAGCGTTATCTGAAATCACTGGAGCGTTTACGGCCGATGATTTGTTGGGTGAAATTTTTTCCCGATTCTGTATAGGCAAATAGCCAATGTTTGAAACGGTCGATTTTGTCTTGCTAGGATTCGCCGCATTGCTGGCTGGCTTTATTGATGCAGTTGCTGGCGGTGGCGGGCTGATACAAGTGCCGGCGCTATTTACCGCATTGCCATTACAGACACCGGCGACATTGTTTGGCACCAACAAGCTTTCCAGTATTTTTGGCACGGGAAGCGCGACTTGGCGTTACGCAAGACAGATTGAAATTTGCTGGCGCATTGCCATACCAGCGGCTTTGTCGGCGGCAGTATTTTCATTTGCTGGCGCGGCAGCGGTGACGTGGTTGCCGCGTGAGACGGTTCGGCCTTTAGTATTTGGTTTGCTGCTGCTGGTCATTATCTACACCTTGGCGCGACCAAGTTTGGGGCAGAGCAAAAGAACCGCAATGAGCCCGCAGCGGGAGCGGTGGTGGGCGTTGGTGCTCGGTGCAGCGCTCGGGTTTTACGACGGCTTCTTTGGACCTGGAACAGGTAGTTTCCTTATTTTTCTGCTGGTGCGATTTTTTGCTTTGGATTTTTTGCGTGCATCGGCAGTTGCAAAAATTGTTAATTTGGCAACGAACGCGGCAGCGTTGGCGTATTTCATTCCCCATGGGCAAGTGTTGTGGATGTTTGGTCTGGTGATGGCGGTGGCGAATATCACCGGTGCGCAAATCGGTAGCCACCTTGCGATTCGGCATGGCAGTGGTTTCGTGCGCTGGATTTTCCTCACTTCTGCAATCTTGCTGCTTGTTAAGTTCGGTTGGGATATTTTCGCGCCAAGTTTCACGTGAAACAAATTACCGACTGTCATTCGATGGATCGTTGTTTCACGTGAAACATCAGTGATTTTCTAAATTCACTGGCGTATTATTGCGCCTCTTTTCCAAACGAGAAATCCAGTGCAGTTTCCGACGCGTTTTGATGTGATTGTTATTGGTGGCGGTCACGCCGGGACTGAGGCTGCGCTAGCTTCAGCGCGTGCTGGTGCGCGCACTTTGCTGCTAACCCACAACATTGAGACACTGGGTGCAATGTCTTGCAATCCTTCAATCGGAGGAGTGGGTAAAGGGCATTTGGTCAAGGAAATTGACGCACTTGGCGGCGCAATGGCGGCAGCAACCGATATTGCCGGGATTCAATTTCGAATCTTGAACGCCTCAAAAGGCCCTGCTGTGAGAGCAACGCGGGCACAGGCTGATCGCCAGTTGTACAAGCAAGCGATTCGCTCCGTGCTTGAGAATGCGTCGAATCTCACTGTATTTCAGCAGGCCGCAGATGATCTGACGCTGAGCGGCGATCATGTTACCGGCGTTGTGACGCAACTTGGCATTCGCTTCGAGGCGGAGCAAGTCGTGCTTACCGCTGGTACATTTCTCAATGGTCTGGTTCATGTTGGCTTGGCAAATTACCGCGCAGGGCGTTTCGGTGATCCGGCATCTGTTACTTTGGCGGAACGTCTTCGAGAACTAAAGCTACCGATTGGTCGTCTGAAAACTGGCACGCCGCCGCGTCTTGATGGACGGAGTATCAATTACGTTCTTATGCAATGTCAGCCTGGGGATGATCCAGTACCGGTGTTCTCGTTCATGGGGAAGGCTGCGCAACACCCCCGCCAAGTGCCATGCTGGATTACCCACACCAATCTGGCAACGCACGAAATCATCCGTCGTGGCCTTGATCGCTCGCCGATGTTCACCGGCGTAATCGAAGGTATCGGGCCGCGCTACTGTCCATCGATAGAAGACAAGATTCATCGCTTTGCTGGCAAAGATAGTCATCAGGTGTTTATTGAACCCGAAGGGCTGGATACGCACGAGGTTTATCCGCAAGGTATTTCCACCAGTTTGCCATTTGATGTTCAACTTGAACTTGTTCGTTCGATGCGTGGCTGTGAAAATGCTCACATCACGCGACCTGGGTATGCGATTGAATATGACTACTTTGATCCGCGCAACCTTAAGGCTAGTCTGGAGACCAAATCGATTGCAGGTTTGTACTTCGCGGGCCAAATCAATGGCACCACCGGATATGAAGAAGCGGCCGCACAAGGTTTGTTGGCCGGGCTAAACGCTGCACGTGCGGCGTTGGGAAAGGAGTCCTGGTCGCCACGCCGTGATCAAGCATATCTTGGGGTTCTGGTTGATGATCTAGTGACTCGTGGCGTCTCGGAGCCATATCGGATGTTCACCAGTCGTGCTGAATATCGACTGAGTTTGCGCGAGGACAATGCTGATTTACGGCTCACCGAAATTGGCCGTGAGATGAATTTGGTGGATGACGCACGTTGGGATGTATTCAATCGCAAGCGGGATGCTGTGGCACAAGAATCGGAGCGACTGAAATCCAT
>JANYAW010000333.1 GCA_025361105.1 Rhodocyclaceae bacterium
CTTTGCGCCTGTGTCGCGGGTCGGCTGTGCAAAGCCGACACTCCACGCCAGCACCAAAGACGAGCAGCTCGCTAAGCCCGCGTTATCGCCGCACTCACCACCGCCGCTATCGCTTCGGCATGCTGCAACACTTCCACTGCCGCTTCGCCTTCGACCATCACGCGGAGCAATGGCTCGGTGCCGGATGGGCGCAATAGCACGCGGCCTTTGCCGTCCAACGCTTTTTCTGCGCTGTGCACGGCGGCCGATATCGTTGCGTCAGCCGCCCAATCGAATCCGGCTTTGATACGCACGTTGATAAGTTTTTGCGGATACAAAGTGACATCGGCGCAGGCTTGCGCCAAGGTTTCATTTGCACCATTTGACCGCAATGCGGCCAGCACTTGCAATGCTGCAATGATTGCGTCGCCAGTCGTGTGGCGATCCAGACAAATGATGTGACCGGAATTTTCGCCACCCAATATCCAGCCGCGTTGCTGCATCATTTCCAATACATAACGGTCGCCGACTTTGGCGCGACCACATGCTATGCCCAAGCGTTGCAGTGCGTGTTCCAAACCAAGATTAGTCATCAGTGTTCCGGCAATACCAGTCAGCGCCACTGCGCCGTGCTGTTTGACGGGTTGCTTGACTCGGTGCCGCGCGATGACATACAGCAAACGATCACCGTCATAGATTTCGCCTTTTGCATCGACCATCACCAGGCGATCGCCGTCGCCGTCAATCGCGATGCCGATATCGGCACCGGCCTCCAAAACCTTTTGCTGCAAGGCTTTTGGCGCGGTCGCACCAACCCCATCGTTGATGTTGAAACCATTGGGTGCGTCGCCAATCGCAACGACTTCGGCACCGAGTTCGTGCAGAACTTTTGGCGCAATGTGATACGCCGCACCGTGCGCACAATCGATGGCAATTTTCAATCCACGCAAATCCAGATCATTGGGGAAGGTACTTTTGCAAAATTCAATGTAGCGACCCGCGGCATCGTCGATGCGTCGTGCGCGCCCCAAGCTACTTGACGCCATACATTGCATGGGCTCATCAAGCCTGCGTTCGATTTCTTGCTCAATCGTATCGGGCAGCTTGAGTCCCTGCGCTGAAAAAAACTTGACGCCATTATCCTGAAACGGATTGTGCGAAGCCGAAATCACCACGCCGGCTTGCAAGCGCAACGCTCGCGTCAGATAGGCCACTGCGGGTGTCGGCATCGGTCCACACAGCATCACATCAACACCCGCCGCCGCAAAGCCCGCTTCGAGTGCGGCCTCGAGCATATAGCCGGAAATGCGCGTGTCTTTGCCGATTAATACGCCGGGGTGATCGCCTGCTGGCAGGCTGTCATGCGCGACCAAAGTCATACCCGCCGCGTAGCCCAATCGCATAATGAATTCAGGCGTAATCGGCGCTTGGCCAACCAGACCACGCACGCCATCGGTACCGAAATATTTACGTGTCATTGAATCTCGCTCCGTGTTTCACTCGCTCCAGTTTAACGGCGTATGACCAGCACCAACTGGCAAAATTCACCATCAATCCTCAAGCGCATTCAAGACCATCAAAGCATCTCTTGTCGCCGCCACATCGTGCGTGCGCACTATTCGCGCGCCGCGCTGCACGGCGAGCATATGCGCTGCCACACCAGCAAACACACGTGCATCGGCAGCGCGTCCGGTCAGTGCGCCGAGCATGGCTTTGCGCGACATACCAACCAGCATCGTCGTCTCGGCCTGGGTCAACTCATTCAAGCTACGCAGCAACGCCAAATTGTGTTCCAGCGTTTTACCAAAACCAAATCCTGGATCGATGGCAATTCGTTCATGGGAAATTCCAGCAGCAGTCGCGGCGTTGACGCGTTGCGTCAAAAAACCGGCGACTTCGTTGACCACATTGCCATAGTGCGGCGCTGATTGCATCGTGCTCGGTGCGCCTTGCATGTGCATCAAGCAAATACCCGCTTTGGATGCGGCAAGAATTTCCATCGCCCTGGCCGCGCGCAATGCGTTGATGTCGTTAATCATGTCGACACCTGCATCGAGCACTGCGCGCATGACTTCGGGTTTGGTGGTGTCTATCGAGAGCGGCACGCCGCAGTCCAGCAGCGCGAGTATCACTGGCATGAGTCGTTGAATTTCTTGCTCGGCGGACACTGCATTGGCACCGGGTCGCGACGACTCGGCACCCAAATCGAGTATGGCTGCACCTTCGTCGATTAGTCGCGCGGCATGACGTACCGCAGCGGCAACATCAGCGGCAAGGCCATCGCCAGAAAACGAATCGTCGGTGAGATTGACGATGCCCATGACCAGCGGCTTGGTCACGTCAAGGACGAAGCGTCCGCAGTGAAATGTCTTCGTCATTTTGGTGGTGAAAAAATTAAGGCCACCGAGCGATAAAACCGGGTGGCCTTGTCAACAAATTGAAAACTCAAGCCGGTGCAGGGGCAGTCGGCGTTGCGTCTGGCGAACTGGGTGGTGCCTTAGGTGTCACCGAGGAAGCCGATGGCTTGGGATCGCGCGGCTTGACGCCCGCCATGATGTCTTTGATTTGATCGGCATCGATGGTTTCCCATTCGAGTAGCGCAGCGGTCATCGCTTCCACCTTGTCGCGATTCTCTTCGAGCAAGCGTTTCGCCAAGGCATATTGCTCATCCAGAATCCGACGGATTTCGGCGTCGACTTGCTGCATGGTGGACTCCGACATATTTTTGTGTGTCGTCACCGAGCGGCCAAGAAATACTTCGCCTTCGTTCTCGCCATAGACCATCGGACCCAAGGCAGCCGACATGCCGTAACGCGTAACCATGTCGCGCGCGATACCAGTGGCCCGCTCAAAGTCATTTGACGCGCCGGTGGAAATTTTGCCGATGAATAGCTCCTCGGCCACGCGACCACCAAACAACATCGAAATATTCGCCAGCATTTGATCGCGGTACAAACTCAGCCTATCCGCAATCGGCAGCGACCAAGTCACGCCCAACGCCCGCCCGCGCGGCATCACGGTGACTTTATGCACCGGATCACAGCCGGGCAACAGCGAGCCAACAATCGCGTGGCCGGACTCGTGATAGGCGGTACATTTTTTTTCTTCCGGCGAAATCACCATCGACTTGCGCTCCGGCCCCATGAAAATTTTGTCTTTGGCTTTTTCAAAATCTTCCATATCAACCAGACGTTTGTTGCCACGTGCAGCAAACAACGCCGCCTCATTGACGAGGTTCGCCAAATCAGCGCCTGACATGCCGGGCGTGCCACGCGCCAGCACCATCGCGTCAACATCCGGCGCAACCGGAACTTTGCGCATATGCACTTTAATGACTTGCTCGCGGCCACGAATGTCCGGCAGTGGCACGACCACTTGCCGGTCAAAACGACCCGGACGCAGCAGCGCGGGGTCAAGCACGTCAGGGCGATTGGTCGCGGCAATCACGATGACACCGACCGATGGCTCGAAGCCATCCATCTCGACCAACATTTGATTCAAGGTTTGTTCGCGCTCGTCATTGCCACCACCCAACCCTGCGCCACGTTGGCGGCCAACCGCATCAAGTTCGTCGATGAAGATGATGCAAGGTGACTGCTTCTTGGCTTGTTCAAACATGTCGCGCACACGCGCCGCGCCGACACCAACAAACATCTCAACGAAATCCGAACCGGAGATGGAGAAAAACGGAACTTTGGCTTCACCGGCAATCGCTTTAGCCAACAAAGTTTTGCCGGTGCCCGGCGAGCCGACGAGCAAAACGCCACGCGGAATACGCCCGCCCAATTTTTGAAATTTGCTCGGGTCGCGCAAGAAGTCCACCATTTCGGAGAGTTCTTCTTTGGCTTCGTCGCAACCCGCCACATCGGCGAAGGTGACGATATTGGTGGACTCATCCAAAATTTTCGCGCGACTTTTGCCAAACGAAAACGCGCCACCCTTACCGCCGCCCTGCATTTGGCGCATCACATAAACCCACACACCAATCAACAACAGCATCGGGCCCCAGGACATGAAAATGCTCATCAACAAAGACTGCTCTTCGTCTTGCTTGGCCACCACTTTGACGTTGTAGCGGAGCAAGTCCGAAACCAACCATGGATCGGATGGCGAATAAGAGGTGACTGATTTTCCGTCGACCGTGGTGGCTTCGAGCGTGCGACCTTGAATCATCACGCTGGCGATTCGGCCGAGCTTGGCTTCTTCCAGAAATTCGGAATAACCCAAAATATTTTTTGGCGCTTGACGATTGTTGAACTGGTTGAAAACCGACATCAACACAATGCCGATTACCAGCCAAATTGCCATAGTCTTGAACATGTTATTCACTTTGCCGCCTCACTTTCACACTGCACTCACTTCAATGCCTGTTCGATACCAGTTTGATACCGCGCAGGGTTTGCATCACTAGATTCTAGCCTGTCGATTGTAATCACCAACATCCCAAAACATCTGCTACATCGTTTCAAAAAATTACCTCACCGGGCTACATCACTGCACGCTTGTTTCGCCCCAACAAATACACTTCCGCGCTCTTGTCACGCGAGGCTGCCGGTTTTCTTACCAATAAAGTTTCAAATACTTCATCGACCGCCTTACGTAATTCCATATAACCACTGCCCTGAAAAACCTTGACCAGCAAATCGCCGCCGGGCTTGAGATGCGTGGTGCAAAAATCCAGCGTTAGCTCGGCCAGATACATCACCCGCGCTTGATCCGATACACCGATGCCCGTCATATTGGGTGCCATGTCAGACAATACAAGGTCAACTTGACGCCCATCGAGCGCTTTTGTCAGCTCAAGTAGCGTCGCATCTTCGCGAAAATCGCCCAGAATAAAGCTGACACCGCGAATCGGATCCATAGGCAACATATCCATCGCCACAATCTTGCCGTTCGCGCCCATCCGCTTGGCCACCACTTGCGACCAACTGCCCGGTGTTGAACCCAAATCGACCACCACCATGCCGGGTTTGATTAACTTGTCTCTATCATCGATTTCTATCAGCTTGAATGCCGCGCGCGCGCGCCAGCCCTCGCTCTTGGCACGAATGACATAGGGGTCGTTGACGTGCTCTTGCATCCACACTTTGCTTTTTTTGTGGCGCTTACTTTTCAGTGTCACGTTACAATCCTGCCATGAGTGAAACTAAAACTGCTAAAACTGAAAAACCCAGCTTGGCGCCATTGACGCCCGCTCGTCGCCGCAGCTTGCGCGCCGATGCACATCATCTGAATCCGGTGGTCTCGATTAGCCAAAAAGGTCTGAGCGCGACGGTGCTGGCCGAGATTGACCGCAGCCTCACCGTGCATGAGCTGATTAAAGTTCGACTGTACGGAATTGACAGGGACGACCGCGCTGCGCTGTTCGCCGAAATTTGCGCGACGCTGAGTTGTCACGAAGTTCAGCACATCGGCAACTTGCTGGTGCTGTGGCGACAAAAACCGGCTGCACTCAAGCCCGCCGGTGAGTTGGTGCTGACGACACGCCGTCCCAAGAGCGCGGCGGTTGTCAAAGGCACCGGCAAATCGAGAACTGCGCCAACCAAACGTCAGGCGATGGCGGCCGAAGGTCGCAACGCGGCGGGAAGGCCGCTGAAAAGTGTGCTGAACAAGAAAACTGCGGCGCGCTAGTTTTGGCCACTTCGAACGCGCACCGACCTTCACCGCGCGCTTCGCAAAATCACAGATAGCGAACGTCCAAAATCTCGTATTCACGAGCGCCGCCCGGCGTTTGTACGACCACCACATCGCCACCAAATTTGCCGATTAAGGCACGCGCAACCGGCGAGTTGAGCGAAATTTTACTGACCTTGATGTCGGCCTCGTCGTCACCCACAATTTGATAGGTCACTTTGTTTCCGGTGTCGGCATCTTCCAAATCGACCGTCGCACCAAACACAATGCGACCGTCGACATCGAGCGCGGCAGGATCGATGATTTGCGCATGACCGAGTTTGCTTTCGACTTCCTTGATGCGCCCTTCGATAAATCCTTGGCGCTCCTTCGCTGCGTCGTACTCGGCGTTTTCGGACAAATCGCCGTGTGAACGCGCTTCGGCAATCGCCGCGATTACTGCTGGTCGATCAACAGTTTTGAGACGTTGCAACTCAGTGCGCAACATTTGTGCGCCGTGCACAGTCA